>NZ_JBFUHJ010000169.1:0-10684 GCF_056402455.1 Paenibacillus sp. P4_A7
ATTATGTTGAATATCGAACTGATGATGCCCGGCTTACGATAGAAGTGATGAAGAAAGCGGTAGAAACTGGTGCGATGGCTGTTAACTATACGAAGGTTGAAAACTTGCGTTATGATCAAAGTGGCAAAATTATCGGTGCGTTGGTTCGCGATCAGATAAGCGGATCTGAGCACAACATTACAGCCGCAAAAATTGTGAATGCGACAGGACCATGGGTTGACGTGCTGCGTGAAATGGATGGTTCAAAGCAGGGAAAGACGCTGCGTTTAACAAAAGGTGTTCATCTTGTGTTTGATGAAAGCCGCTTTCCGTTGAAGCAAGCTGTTTATTTTGATACGCCAGATGGACGGATGGTATTCGCTATTCCTCGCGAGGGTAAGACGTACTTTGGAACAACGGATACGAATTATACAGGAGACACGGTCAATCCTACGGTTACATTAGATGATCGTACTTATTTGCTAGAAGCAGTAAATCTAATGTTTCCAGGATTGAAGCTTGTTGCACAGGATGTTGAATCGAGCTGGGCTGGTCTTAGACCGCTCATTCAGCAGGAAGGGAAATCGCCTTCCGAAATATCTCGACGAGATGAAATTTTCATATCGGACTCCGGACTGATCTCCATAGCAGGCGGGAAGCTTACCGGTTATCGCAAAATGGCAGAGAGCGTCGTCGACAAAGCTGTCGAACTGCTTAAGCAGGAAAATCAGACTGTCGATTACGCGAAGAGTGATACAAAAAAATTACCTATGTCCGGCGGAGACGTAGGCGGGTCGGCTAGCTTTGAACCCTTTGTAATTAAGAAGACAGAAGAAGGGCAGAAATTTGGTTTTAGTGAGCAGGAGGCAGCTTTTCTTGCTAAGCGTTATGGATCAAATATGGATATTCTATTCAAGCTTGCTGAGAGCACACGTAAATGGGCGGATTCCTTTGGATTGCCGCTCGGATTAGCGGTAGAGCTCCGCTATTCGATTGAAGCAGAGATGGCAGTGAAGCCAATCGACTTCTTCATTCGACGTACAGGCGATCTCTTCTTCCGGATCGGGAACGTTCGGAAATGGAAAGAGCCAGTCATTGCAGCGATGGCACAGAAATTAGGTTGGAGCGAGGAGCAGCGTCGTCAATACGTAGAGGAGCTAGAGCAGGCGATGAGTGAGGCAGTTAACGCGTTGAAGTAATGCGGTCAACTCGTTATAGCAATGGCTGTAAACCCATTTAAAATAGAAATAATAAAGAGCATTGTTATCCGATTTAGTCGGTAGCGATGCTCTTTTTTTGCAAAACGGTCTCAAGTTTGAAATGAAATGAGAGCTTGAATACATGAATTCCTTTTCGAATGGAGCGGCATCCTGCGACCGTTGTTCATATTTGATAAATATAAATGTATGGGTGATTTGAGTGTATGTATGGATGGATGGTTTGAATGTATTTTGTCCATTTAAACTGCTGTTATTTTCAATTTTAATGCGTTTGATTGGAAAAGATACAGTCAAATGGGTGAATTTTGGCACTTTAGCTGCGGAACAGTCGATTTGATTGGATGAAATACAGTCAATGTGTGAAACACGTCGTTTTAATGTGGCGTTGATTGTATAAAATACAGTCAAATTAGATGATTGAAGAAATTCCTTTCTCACGATCAGTCAACTACTGTTTTGAGCCGCTAAAATAGAGCAGATTAAAGTTGAGTTTGTACGGGTTAACACATTTGGATGTGAATTGTTATTGTGTATTGCATATGAGGTAAATATTGAATATAATACATATGAGCATATGTTCATATGTATTATATTCAATATTCGATAACTCACTAATTGATGACACGCATTTGTGAGACTAACCTTACATTGGGGAGATAAATATGGCAGATAAAAAACTTGATCAAAATGAGTCGGAGCAGGATGTTTGCAGCAATGCGAAGTATGATCAAAAAGGGTTAGATCGGCATATTTACAGCGATTCGAAGCATGATCATCAAGGATCTGAGCAGCATGCATACCGCGATGCTCAGCATGACCATAAAGAATCAGAGCGGCCTGCCAAGAAAGCGCATGATCAGGAACGCACACATGCACATGATCAGAATCTTACGCATTCGCACGATCATGAACGCACGTATGCGCAAGATCATGAACGCACGCATTCGCATGCGCAAGACCATCATCACGGCCACGGCCATAGTCATAGCCGTAGTCATAGTCACGGCCATAGCCATAGCCACGGTCACCATGGGCATTCGCATGCGCCAAATAATAAAATGGGACTGACAATCGCACTTGTTATTACTTCTGTCATCATGCTATTGGAATTTGTTGGCGGACTGGTTACCAACTCCTTAGCACTGCTTTCCGATTCGGGTCATATGCTTAGTGATACTACGGCTTTAGCATTAAGCTTGGTTGCTATGTGGTTTGCTGTTAGGCCGGCTTCATCTAGTCGAACCTTCGGTTTTCATCGTTTTGAAATATTAGCTGCGTTGTTAAACGGAGTAACTCTGTTTGTTGTTGCCGCCTTTATTATAGTAGAGGCGATAAAACGGATAGGTGAACCGCCGACAGTAGCGAGCGGTACGATGATGACAATCGCGATAATTGGACTTTTGGCTAATTTGGTAAGTGCATGGTTTTTGATGCGGAAGGCTGATGTGAATGACAACTTGAACGTTCGTAGTGCATATCTTCATATTTTGGGCGATGCGTTAGGCTCGGTAGGAGCAATAATTGCAGCGATTCTTATGTCACTGTTCTCCTTGTATATTGCTGATCCGATTATCAGCGTCATAGTAGCCTTACTTATTTTGAAAAGCGCATGGGGCATCATTAAATCATCGGTCCATATTTTAATGGAGGGAACTCCTCCGTCAATTGACACCGGGCAAGTAACAGCTGTTCTGCTACAGATAAAAGGGGTTAAGGATGTACATGATTTGCACATTTGGACGATAACATCAGGACTAGACTCATTAAGCTGTCATCTTGCTGTAGATGATACCGTAGACTGCCAAGTGGTGCTGCAAGAAGCAATAGAACAAGTTGCAGCACAATTTCAAATTGAACATACGACGATCCAAATTGAGAAATCACAGCTGCTGCATCCTAAGTTGAAGGTATAGTGATCTCCCACATCGAATGACAAGGTAAGGATTAGTCAGTAGATAAGGGGAGATTACACTTTGAAAACCATTCGTTGGGGAATAATTGGCTGCGGAAACGTGACGGAAGTAAAGAGTGGGCCTGGCTTTCAGAAAGCCGATAATAGCGCGTTAGTTGCGGTTATGCGTCGTAATGGTGCGCTAGCCGCAGACTATGCAGAGCGGCATGGAATATTTAAATGGTATGATGACGCCGATCAGCTCATTCAAGATTCAGAAGTAGATGCGATCTATGTTGCAACACCTCCCGCTCAGCATAAGGAATATGTGTTGAAATGTGCGAAAGCGGGTAAGCCTGTTTATGTAGAGAAGCCAATGGCTCTTAATTACGAGGAATGCGTGCAGATGATGAAGAGCTGCGAGGAAGCGGGAGTTCCTTTGTTTGTTGCTTTTTATAGGAGGGCGTTGCCTCGCTTCATCCAAATAAAGGAGTTAATTGATAGCGGGGCAATTGGCGACGTTCGGTTCGTTACAATGAAGCAAAGCAAGCAATCTAATATGAAATCCGACAATGAGGTGCTCCCATGGCGTCTGGATAAGGCAATATCGGGCGGCGGTTTGTTTGTTGATTTGGCTAGTCATACTCTAGACATCATGGATTTCTTATTGGGTCCTATTAAAGCGGCAACAGGAAATGCAGGCAATCAGGCGTGGCTGTACTCCGTAGAAGATATCGTTACGGGGAGCTTTTTGTTCGAATCTGGTATTCAAGGTACAGGAGTATGGTGTTTTACAGCCTTCGAGAATGTGGACATCAATGAAATTGTAGGTAGCAAAGGTAAGCTTACTTTTTCTACCTTTGGTGACGAGCCGGTTGTACTTATGACGGACGAAGGCATTACGGAGTTTGAGTCAAAGAGACCGCAGCATATACAGCAGCATTTAATTCAAACGATGGTGAACGAGCTTAATGGCGGAGCGGCAAGTCCAAGTCATGGGGAAAGCGCCGCTCGAACGAGTTGGGTAATGGACCAATTGCTGCAAGGATATACACCATCCGGACGGGTTTAGAAACTCTGGTTGATAGAGTAGCTGTTCTGGCTGTAAGCACCGATCCCGGGCTTACAGCTTAATTTGTGGTTATTTTATTGGTGCAGACCTTGAGACACGAGCGTTCGTCTTTACCTTGATGCTGCAATTGATTTTGCCTTGTATACTTGCAGTCCAACTAAGAAGGACACGACACCCCATAATGCCATGATGCCCATCCCTATCCAGAAAGAGCTCGAGGTTATGCCAGCAGCATAGATAAGACCGTCTCGCATTCCGTCGACGAAGTAGGTGAGGGGGAGCATTTGCGTAACTGGCTGCAACCATGTGGGCAACGATTCAAGCGGGAAAAATACGCCACTAAGAAACATCATAAGCATGCTCGCGATATTAGCCATCCCCATGTAAGCCTCGATTGATTTGCTGAACGAGGAGAACAAATACCCCATCGCATTAAATACCAATCCACCTGTGATAAATGCAATAACTAAACTGAATACATTAATATGCAAGTTAGCACCAAAGCCAAATACGCCGATCAATGATAAAATAATGATTTGAATAACGCCAAGTATGAGTCGGACAAGCATGCCGGCTAATCCGTAAAGTCCCATTTTCGCCGGAGTCATACGTAACCGCTTCATCAAGCCGCGCCGCCGCATTTCTACGAGATCAACCATTCCGAACAACCCGCCTTGAGCAACCGATAAGCCAATCATGCCAGTAAGTAGAAAATCCTCATAGTTGAGATCTTCAGCACCGGAAGAAACGGAGTCCATCGTCATGCTGATGGTTGGCGAGGCGCCGACTATGGCGAAGTTAGCTTGTTGAATAAATTTGTCTAAAATACCGGAGATTGCTTGTGTGGAAGCCCCTTTTTCATCCTGTTTATTCACAATTAACTGAAGCTTCGCAGCACTTTCCGATTCTGGCAGCACGATGAGCGCATCGATATCTTGATTTTCAACCCACTCCGTGCCCTTCTCCTTACTAACCGGCTGCTCTTCTTTAAATTCAAAAACCGATATTTGCCGAAGCTGCTCTATTAGTAGTTTTGATGTCGCGTTAGGCTGCGGCTCAACAACGGCTATCGTGGCCTTAAAGCTGCTGCTGGTACCACCTCCGAAAATAACCATAAATAACACCATTAATATGACTGGGAAAAAGATGTTCCAAAACCAGACTTGTTTTTCACGAGACATCATTTTGATTTGGGAAGTGAACATTTTTGAAAATTGCTTGGCGTTATTCATTTAGTCCCTCCATTCTTTGCCGGTGAAGGCAATGAACACATCTTCGAGGCTCATCTCACGAATTGAGATTTGCTCTACCCGAAAACCGCGGTCTTTTGTAAATCCGAATAGCTCATACAACGTATCCTCTGGCTGTGTTGTCCACAGCTGAAGCGATGAGCCTTCCCGATTCGTGCGGACCACGGCGTGGTGGAGGCTCGCAACTTTTTCTGTTTCTATGGCCGCTGCTTCTCCATCCATAAAGGAAAGGCGAACCTCTCTTTCCTTCGTCAACCGTTCAATTAGCGCGGAAGGTGTATCTATCGTAACGACTTTGCCTTGATCAACAATACATACACGGTCGCTGAGTTTCTCGGCTTCTTCCATGTAATGTGTGGTTAGTATTGTTGTTTTTCCAAGCTCCTTCAGCTTTAAAATAATATCCCAAATGTTTCGTCTAGCTTGAGGGTCAAGACCTGTAGTCGGCTCATCGAGAAAAATCAACGAGGGGTCATTAATCATCGCAAGTCCAATTGCGAGCCGCTGCCGCTGTCCACCTGAGAGCTTTTTGACATGCTTATTTCGTTGGTCAGTTAAGCTAATCATTTCGAGAACCTCAGTTGTAGGCCTTGATGTTGGATAGAAGGTAGCGAATAAGTCGAGATTCTCCTCAACCGTTAATAAATCGAATAAAGCTCCCGATTGAGGTTGAACTCCGATCGACACTTTAATTTGCTCGCTGTTCCTCGCCCACGACAAAGGACCAAACATGATTTGACCCGTATCAGGTGTCTGAAGGCCTTCAATCATTTCTAAAGTAGTCGTCTTGCCTGCTCCATTCGGTCCGATGATGGTGAACACTTCTCCGGCTTCCACTGAAAAGCTAATATCGTTTACAGCGCTGACCGAGCCATATGATTTCTGTAAATGACGTACTTCCAATACGGACATAGGATAAACCTCCTAAAGTTTTGTGAAACAACGCTCGCTTCGAAAGCATATGCTTGAAATTCGAGGAACAAAACTCACTTCCGCCGCACACGCTATGAACTCAGCCGTTCTTGAGACTATCCATATTTTATAACAAAGCCAGTTCAGAAGAGTACAGTCTTGAGCATGTTTTACTTGTCGGTCTAGAGGAGGAGAGGATGGCGAGAGGGCGCGCGATTGAAAGGGGATTATAAAGGGGTGTGGGTGAAATCAGGTGCACAAGTGCACCTGAATGTGGCGGATAAGCCGAAATATATAAGTTGCGCTGTTACTTTCTTCTACCTATATACAACAAATGAGAGGAGATTCCCAGAACAGATGGATCGTTAGCCATAGCAATATAAAAGTTTATCAACTTGTCGTACTCACCCTCATCTACCCAGTGTTGCTTTTGCTCATCGGTCAACATTGAAGCGATGCTGGAAGAACCAATTAGATCAATCGTTTCAAATCCATTGCTCTCTATAAAGGGCTTTATTTCATCAATGTTAAAAAAATAAGCTCCCGTAAATCGACCTTTATCACTATGATTAAACGTACCATCATTTTCGTAGAACTCTTTTATAGCGTCCATGTTGTCATTTGGTTTCCAGAATTGAGGGTACTTTAAGCATGTAATAGTCTTTTTTATCCGACTTTGGAAAGCAATAAATATAATGCCGTTTTTCTTAGTCACACGATACAGCTCTCTGACTGCTGATATTCGTTCCTCTTCTTTTTGTAAATGATATAGAGGACCAAGCATCAAAGAAGCATCATAGATCTCATCAGCTAATACATCTAAATGTGTTGCACTTAACACATGAAATCCACTAAACTGCTGTGTTAGTTCTAGATCAGTTGCCTTTTGCTCAGCTATTTCAACTAGTTTAGGCGTTAGGTCAGAGAGCGTTACGTTATATCCGAGCTTCGCCAATTCCATTGCATATTTTCCCGGTCCTGCACCATTATCGAGCACTGTTCCAGATGTAGGGAGGTACTTCTTTATAAAATGCATATTGATAGTGAACTCCAATGGTTCTCTATCTAACCTTCCCCACTCATCAAAATTAGAATAATAATCAATAACATTCTTCATTCACCATAACACCTGCCTCTAGTTTTTTTATAAAAAAACAGAAAAAACCTATCGCCTACAAAGAGGCGATAGGTTTAACCTTCGCGGTACCACTCTTCTTGAATCGTTGTTGTAACATAGCTGACAACGAATCCTTAGAACCCGGTAACGGAGGTGAACCGTTATGATCTAATCATTTTCAATCATATCGCTCATGGGTGAGTTAGGGGAATTATTGGCTGTCTCGCACCTACCGACAGTTCTCTGAACAATAATTATTCCTTAGTAGTCCCAGTCATTGCGTTTAGTCGAATTAGTTTGTATGAATTGTATATTTGCTTACAATTTAATTATTGAAATTTTCCTGATGTATAGAAGAATGATTAATTTCTAAATATATACTATTGCCATAGTAGCAAAAAACTAAATGTAATACAATGAATTTTCGATATTGATCTATACCCCATGATGGGTTATACAGTCCGTTTCAGTTTCAACTCAAACTCGGGCTTGGTTACATACTCCATATAATGTACACTTCCGACGAAGTCCAGATAGGCTTGATAGCGAGTACGGATCGCTGGTGCTGTAACCATATCTAGCACCTTATCCTTTGCAACCCAGCGACTATCTGATGTTTCCTCTGAAGTACACAATTGTCCACCAACGGGTCTGCATGCATAATCCAACATGACTTTAGTAGGAACATCAGTAACACCGTCATGCCATTTATAAAGGGATGTATTCGAATAAACGCCTATCAAGTGAGAAACAGTCGTATCGATACCGCTTTCTTCTTTAATTTCTCTAATTAAAGCATCCATTAGATTTTCTCCGACTTCCACCTGTCCGCCAGGAAATACCCACCCGCCATGCTGTGTTTTCACCAAAAGGACTTCTCCGTGTTCATTAATTACGATACCGCCTACTGCAACAATATGGGTTGGCATAGCCATTCTTATTACCCCCGATTCTAAAAGTAAGCCTCAATCATGAGAAGAGTTCAACACCATAATTAGTGCTTATAGTCGAGACGGATTGCAATGCCTACTGGGTCATGAACGACGAACACATTATTTTGTTCATTGACTGCGACACCTTCGCTGCGAAGATGCTCTAGCAGAGCTTCACGTGCTTTCGTGGAAGGGAACATAATTGTAAAATAGCTCAATCCAACCGCATTCGCGGGAGGCATTGTGGCGCCTTCACCTGCCCAAATATTCATGCCGATATGGTGATGATATCCGCCTGCTGAGACGAAAACGGCTGACATTTGCGCATAATCGCCCACAACATCGAAGCCGAGCTTCTCTTCATAGAAAGTTCTCGATTTTCTCAAATTGCCGACATGTAAATGAACATGTCCGATAACTGTTTGCGGCGGCAAGCCGTTCCATTCAGCTCCTTCACTCAGCGCGAGCAGTTCTTCCAAAGCAATCGGGTCTGTTGCCATCACATAGTCGCCGTTCGCATCACGCTTCCATTGGTCCCGCGGACGATCGGCATAAATTTCGATACCGTTATTGTCAGGGTCTGAAATATACAACGCTTCACTTACCAGATGGTCTCCCTGTCCGATAGGAATGCCGGAACGGATCAAATTGCGCAGCGCAATGGATAGTGAGATGCGACTCGGCAGTAATATCGCAAAATGGTACAGTCCTGCATTTGACCGTCTTGAAGGAACAGCCGCATTTGGAATTTCCTCAAGCATGAGCAGGGGAGTTTCCCCGTCTGTCGAAAACGAAACCGTGCGTTCCGCTTCGTTAAGCATCAAAATTTTCAAACCGACAACGTCTTGATAGAATCGAATCGAGCTCTCTAAATGACTAATCTTTAATTTAACTTCACCAAGTGTAATATTCGGATCGATTTGTGTTGGCATTATGTTCCCTCCTACTGGTTAGTTTTATTTTATGCTTTCTTATGATTTACTACTTACTTTTATATAACTACTTACTTTTAGTATATATTCATTCTGAAAGAATGGCAATATCAAAATCGAAGGGAGGTGAAACTAATGCCTAGTTTCTGTCGTCTTAATCATGTAGAATATTGGGAAATGAGTAAATAAGTTGATGGATGGTCGGAATATTATTACGTAAAATTCAGGAGGCTATTTTGAAAAAACGTTGGTTTAAAAGTGAAATTGCTATTGTTATCGCTGCAGCGGTTGTAATGTTCGTCGTGCTTATGCTATCTCCGATTATAGGTGTAGCCGATAATGGTGACTTTGATCGGATTATGACGGCAGGAGGTATTTATTACGACGCTGATGAGTCGTATCAGGATCGGTATTTTAGTTATTTTCATCAACAATATGAGTATGTTGCTGCGAAGTGGGGCGGTTATGTATCAACCCAAATCTTAATTGTTTTAGTAGCTGGATTAGTGGGCAGAGTGCTGAATGGTGATTTTTTTGATATCCGTGTACTATCGTTCATGTATGCAGTTATGTACTTGGCCGCGCTATATATATGGATGAAGTACAACAAAAGTGAATCCAAGCTGCTGAATGCCGTCACAGTTGCGATTGCGGTATTCGTATTTGTAGATATCGGTTATATTGCTTATTTCAACTCATTCTTTGGCGAGGCTATTACGCTTATATTCATGCTGATGACGTTAGGCTTTGGATTAGCTGTCGTTCAAAGTAAGGAGCCGTCAAAACGATTATTATTGCTTTTCTACATAGCAAGCTTCTGTCTAGTTTGTACAAAGCTGCAAAATGCACCGATTGGCTTGTTGTTAATCTTGATAGGCCTGCGGTTCTGGTCGATAAGGACGGATCGTTCCTGGCGTAAAATGATTGTCATTAGCTCAGCGGTACTGTTATTCGCTACGGCTGTCATGTATTTTGCGGCGCCAAAGGATCTGAAAAACATCAATTTATATCAAAGTGTTTTTTTCGGTATATTGAAGGATTCTCCAAATCCTGAAGCTGCACTGAAGGAGCTAGGACTGCCTGTTGAATTAAAGGTACTGGCGGGCACTAATTATTTTCAGGGCGATACTGCAATCAAACAAAATGATCCTATCCTGTTTGAGCATCTGTATAATAGGCTTGGACACAAGGATGTTCTCTTGTATTATATGAAAAACCCATCACGTTTCATTCAGAAAATGGAGCGCGGAGCAGAGAATGGCATGACCATTCGACCTTACTATCTGGGCAGCTACGACCAATCCGAAGGTAAGCCAAAGGGTGCGGTAGCCTATACGTTCAGCGGCTGGAGTCAGTTTAAACGTGAACATGTCCCAAAT
>NZ_JBFUHJ010000170.1:0-10656 GCF_056402455.1 Paenibacillus sp. P4_A7
AAGCAATCGGAGAAGATGCCCCTCCTTCAAAGGTAATGACTTTATCCCCTGGAGTCGTGAACAGAAGTACATCCATTTTCCTTATTCCTTCACGATTGTGGTGATGATTCATGATGTTGAGCAATCTTTCTAAATTTGCAGTAAAGGTATCAATCGGTGTTTGCCTTAAGTATTCATTCACAATTGGAGCTTGTATAATTGTCAGAGCGGGTGTGAAAGGGACATAACGCAGCAGTTCTTCTATATGGGTATAAGGTGGATCATTATAGCTCGGAGTTCCGTCTCCTAGCCACTGCCCCACCGTATGTCCGCCCATGGAAAAATTACGAATATCGTTTCCGTCGAAGATAATTCCTCTAAGTCCAAGGACAGGTAAACCGCAACAAAACTCAGGATGTTCAAATGCAACAGCTTCAGGGTTCTCACCCGTATATTCGAAACAAAGCTTCCCGAGCTGCTTCTGCCCATAATCGATACAGTACACGATCTCCTCATCGCCAATTGGGTTGAACGTATCGATAACGACACTTGATTCCATAACCGTGACTTCATCTCGATTAGGTACTCGGTGTACGCCATTTTCTATTCTTGTAATCTTCGGATAGCCGTCGGCTTGAGGATACAAAGCTCCTGCTGTATTTCCTTTCTTCAGCGCTCCATGATCATTGACAAACCCACCATCGATAGCCTTCTCTAGAAAATAAACCTCCAGCTTCGCCCCACTTCTACCGCTCAGAACACCGATATACGCTTTGCTTGCATGTCCGAGCATATCCACTTGACACAAAGCACTACCGTTTCTATCCGGAGCTAGAATAATCAGCTTTTTACTAAACTTGTTATTAAACGCTAGATAGCCTAAATTAGCTGCTGCCTGTCGATCATCATGACGGGGTGCATAGTAGCCAGCAGCAGCTACAGATGCAGCCACTTCAACTTCGATTTCCCTATAAATGCCAGTCTCCGAATTAAGCTTACTCGTTTGATTTCCTCTTCCAGGCAAAATTGATTTTGGATAAAAGTCGTACTTTCGTTTGATATGATCCCTTAATCCAGCGTAAAACCCTTTACTATAGGGTACGGCCATATGCGACGAATACGCAGGGAAAATAACATCATACCCAGGCGATCCTTGCCCCCATCCATGACTGTCCCCTAGCATTAACACTTCTAAATCGGAAGTGATATGTCCTCTGCGTCTAGCAGTTAATACAGGAAAATTAGCTGCTTTTAGATTTATCGAATACTTCTCTAGAAAGCTCAATAAGTCCAATCGCTTTCACCACCATATGTTACTATTTAAATCACATCATTCTCTTAGCTACACTAAAATTAAAAAATGGATCGTTCTTCGAATTTATTTTTCTCCTATATACGCAACTTAGATAAAGCATGCATAATACATATGAATTACAAACCCGATTAGCTACTTGTGATTCATCACTAATGATTATCCATGCAGGTACTAATATTGCTCCATCCTAGAATTAAAATTAGTTCAGGCACCCGAGAAATTTAATGGAAGTCAGAGGGTTCAGCAGGTTCTTAGCGTGCTGAATCAGCTACAAAAGTATTTCTAAGCGTACCGATTCCACCTATCGTCGCTTCCACAACGTCGCCTGGCTTAAGCCAAACTTGTGGCTTCCTGCCCATCCCAACTCCTGGCGGAGTACCGGTACTAATGATATCGCCGGGTTGAAGAGTAATGGTATTCGAGAGGAATGAAACGAGATACGGAATGTCGAAGATGAGCTCCTTCGTATTCGAGTTCTGCATCGTTTGCCCGTTCAACGTTAGTGAAATATTTAATCCGCCCGGGTAGTCGATTTCATCTGCGGTTACGATCCAAGGCCCGACTGGCGCAAAGCCATCTATGGCCTTGCCTCGTGTCCACTGCGGCTCATTCAGCTGAATATCTCTCGCACTCACATCATTTAACACGGTATAGCCAAACACGTAGTCCATCGCTGATTCCTTGGATACCCTCTTCGCCGTTCTGCCAATGACGACTGCAAGCTCAACCTCGTAATCACACTGAGTCACTTCGTGCGGAATCACGATTTCAGCCTCGTGACCGACTAGACAGTTGTTGTATTTAGGAAACAATACGGGAACTTTGGGGACCTGCATATTCGACTCGATGACATGGTCGTGATAATTAAGTCCGATACAGATGATTTTCTCTGGATCCGTCAAAGGCGATAACAGTTGAACATCACTCAAAGGGTATACAGCTCCACTCTCCAATAGAGCTGCCAGCTCCTCAGACTTCCGTTCGAACCCAGCCAAATGACGAATCACGTCACGCGCACTGCCTTTTACATTCAATACCTGTACATCACTGTCTCCTTTTAATATACCGACATGCGGTTTACAATTCACATCTTCTTTAAGGTGAAATTGCAATAATTTCATAATCCCTATCCCTCCTGCTCATCATTTACACGCAGCAATATTTTCGCGACTTTTCCTGGTCCTGCAATCAGCTTCTCGAAACTGTCCCCACCTTCACTCAAGGATGCTGTTTCGGTCCATTGCAATAGATTGACGCGTCCTTGCCCAATCCATTTCATAGCGGTTTCGAAGTCTTCCTGCGAATAAGCAAAAGCGCCCTTCACCCAGGTTTCACTGCGAATCATATCGTTAACAGGCAACTTGCTCTCCGCCTCGTGCAAGCCTGTGAATACGACCCTTCCACCAGGTCGAGCAGCCTTGATACTCTGACATCTAGTGATCTCAGCTCCTACCGCATCGATCACAGTATCAAAACCACCGTCAACACCAGCTTCCAGTTGATCCAGACCAGTAACTGCATTACCTCCGAGCTCTCTGGCGATCTCAAGTCGTGATTCATTTAAGTCGATAATGACGATGTCCCGAACACCATATACCTGAGCCGCCTGCAAAGCAAACAGCCCAATCGGTCCTGCTCCATACACAAGTAGTCGATCTGTAGGTTTCAGCTCTAACAGACGACAGATATGAACTGCACAAGCAAACGGCTCAGCGAAAGCTCCTTCATCCATCGTTACATGATCGGGCAACTGATACACATTTCTAGCTGGGACAGCAACGAATTCGGCAAACGCCCCCGGTCGATGCGCTCCAAGTAATGACCTCTCACCGCACAGCTGTGATTGTCCATTACGACAGAATCTGCAGGTGCCACAGGTTACAAGCGGGTTTGCAGTTACTCTGTCACCCGGCTTCAAGGCATCTACCTGATCTCCTAGGTGTTCGACCACTCCTGCAAATTCATGACCCATAATAAGCGGAGGCTTACGAAGGGAGTTATGTCCAAGATAACCGCCAAGCTCCGAACCGCAAATGCCTGCCCGCTCCACACGTATAAGCACCTCATCCGGCTTAAGATCTGGAGCGGGAACTTCTCTCATATTCATGATGCGTGGGCCTTCATAAACTAATGCTTTCATCGGTTGACTCCTCCTTGATACAACTGAGTCTTATTTTCAATTTACCCGGTAACGGTTTAGGACTTCTTCATCGATGTCAATGCCAAGACCCGGACGATCAAGTGGAACAGTAACATATCCATCTTTGAATTCCACTTCCCTGCTGACCAAATCACGAGCTAATGGCGATTTAGAAACCGTATGCTCGATCATGAAGCCATTAGGGATCGCTGCCGCGAAATGTGTACTAGCAGCAACCAAAATGCCAGTCTTGAATGCATGCGGCACAACTTTCTTATGACGATCATAAGCCAAATAGGCAATTCTTTTCCCTTCTGTCAATCCTCCTACTCTCGCCAAATCAGGCTGGATAATGTCTAAATGTCCTTCATCGAGCAGCCGCTGGAATGCAAGCCTCCCGCTCTCTTGCTCCCCTCCGGCAATGGAGATTTTCGTCCGATCGGCCAACTCGCGATAGCCAGCAATATCATTCGAGTGAACAGGCTCTTCCAACCAATACACACCGTATTTCTCATAAATATCCGCCATTCGCAGCGCGCCCTTTAAATCCCAAGCTAACCCCGCATCAATCATAATATCAATGTCATCGCCTACGGCTTCACGTATGGCTTTCACCTGTGCCTCGTCAAACTTAGCATCTTTTCCGATCGGGCCCCAGCCAAACTTCATCGCTTTATATCCAAGCTTCGCATACTCCTCAGCCATGCGGTTTGCTTCTACAATCGTATCCGGCATCAACGCGCTTGCGTATGCCTTCAGCTTCCGATTAAATACACCGCCCATCATCTCACAGACGGGACGGTTCATTGCTTTGCCCAGAATATCCCATAGAGCAATATCAACACCGCTAATTGCATGCAGTGCAGGACCTGAGCGGCCAAAATAAATAGTACCCCGATACATTTTGTCCCACAGCCGCTCGATTTCGATTGGATTTTCACCGATCAACAACTGACGAAGACCAACGGCGATCGAATGGGAAGCAGGAGCATCAACAACAGCTTTAGCTACTAACGGTGATGAATCAACCTCACCTACACCTACGATTCCCTCATCCGTATGGATGCGGATGACGAGCGTATCCTGCGTTCCATCGCATTGTGCAGCATCTAGATTGGGTATTCTTAAATAAATGGCTTCAACTTCTGTAATCTTCATGTTCTCATCTCCGATTCCTTTTTTTGTTCACGTAGCTAACAAATCCTCACGCAAAGGTGTAAATGTTTCAAGCACAAGTGAATCCTCCAAGGCTAGTATGGAATGAGAAACGTTGCTTGGAACTAAAACCTGTTCGCCTGCCTCTGCCACAATTTCCTTGTTATCCAGCACCATTTTTATTTTTCCTTTTACGACATAACCGAGCTGCTCATGCTGATGAGCGTGCTCTGGTCCAAACCCACCTTGTTTAAACTCAACCAGCATGCTCATAAGCTGCGTTCCAGGCGGAAATATTTTACGACGAATTTGCAATGATATCTGCTGCCATTCCCCTTGCAACATCCCATCCAGCACTCCTTAAAATGTAATAGACAATCCACCATCAACCGGAATAATAGCACCTTGAATATAGGACGAGGCATCGGATGCCAAGAAAGCAATTACTTCAGCTACCTCATTAACGGTCCCGGCTCTCGCCTGCGGAATTTTTCTATGTTCTACGTAAAATTGCTTAAACCATTCTGTCTCCAGCTCATTTTCCCCGCCCACGACAGAAAGTAATGTATCAATAAAGCCTGGAGCCACACCATTGACCCGAATGCCATGAGGAGAAAGCTCTAATGCTGTACAACGTGTCAATTGATCGAGTGCGCCCTTAGCAGCATTGTAATGGCTGGACTGATTAAGTGCACGATAGCCATTAATCGAGGAAACATTAACGATTGAACCGCTTATTTCTCGCTTAATCATCGCTTCTGCCGCATATTTCGAGCACCAATAGGCTCCATTCACTATCGTATCGAATACTGCCCGCCAACGCTCAGTCGTTTCACTTAAAAAATCACTTTCATAAAACATCGCTGCATTATTGATCATCACATCAACACGACCAGTATGTTCAATAGCTCGATCAATCAAGTTTCTAACGGCTATTTCGTCATTGATATCGGTTCGAACGAATAGTGGTCTGCCACCACACTCTTTCAGCTCGGTTATTGCGCGTGCTCCATTCCCCTCGTCACGGCTTGCAATAACAACATTCGCACCTTCTGTCGCGAAAAGCTTGGCAGTTGCAATTCCAATGCCTGTTGCTCCTCCTGTCACGATAACTGTACGGTCTGTGAAACGACTCATGATAAGTCCCCCTTATATAAATGCTTTAGGGCAATAACGATCCCGTAATATTGCGTGGATAAGCTTTTGCTCTAATAAAACCTTCCGCGTAGCGAACACCACTCTGAATTCCTCGAAAACGGGCAATGATCTCAATCATTTCCATTGCATTTGAACCATATTGATCCTTCAGCCAATCTCCAACCTGACTCTCATGCTTAGCAAGCATCTTTTGCTTTAATTCGAAAGTTTCCGTAATATCCACGTATTCCTCGGGCTGGAAACCAAGTCCTGCGACGCTTTCAATAAAATAAACGATAGGGATTTTACCAAGTGGAGGACTAGCCGTCACGATATTAGGTACTGTTGTCATTATGGCAACATCATTGGAAACTTGACCGGTTATCGTATGGTCAGGATTATACAAATCAGCCGGCCAATGTGTGAGTACGACCTCTGCCTTACTGACACGCATCGCCTCAATGAAAGACATCCTTGTCTCCTCTGTATCAAATAAAAACTCATCACGGAAGCCCAACCAAATTAATTCCGCCCCAATGACTTCAGCAGCTGCAATCGCTTCCATTCGGCGGATCTCTGCAATCTCTTCTTTGGGAAGTGTAGGTGAGCCTACCTCTCCGTTCGTGACAACTGCAATCGTCACTTTGTCGCCGCGCATAGCGTATTTTGCAAGCGTACCCCCACACCAGATTTCAGCATCATCAGGATGTGCGCATATAGCTAGTACATTCATAGTTATATTTCTCCTTTGTAACAATTTATGGCTATCATACTTCCCGAAAACGAGATTGTCAACAATCAATCGACAACAATCATTTGTATACATGGATATTTTATTCTATAATGAATTTAATAGTTTATGAACCAAGTAATTTAAGGAGGACAACAATGGAAACCTTTCATTTCAAAAGTCAAGAAAATCTATCTCTACGCCAACGTGTATTGAATGATATAAGAAATGCGATTATTAAGGGACATCTGAAGCCCGGTGATAAGCTCAAGGAATTAGAGATTTCCCAGCAAATGTCCATAAGCAGAGGCCCTATTCGGGAGGCATTACGGGATTTAGAAGCATTGGGTCTCGTTGTCAGCTCTCCTTATCGTGAAACTACGGTAGCGGATGTTAGAAAGGAAGAAGTCGTAGATTTATTGATTCCTGTTCGACTTCAACTGGAACTGTTCGCGTTAAAGCATAATTCAACTAAGCGAGACGAGCCTTTCTTTGATCATCTAACAGGCATCGTAGAGCGAATGAAGATATCTGCAGATAACGGGGACATATTTGCTTTAGTCGAGGACGACATTCGCTTTCATGAACATATTCTATCATTGGATAACTCTTCATACACGATGCAAATATGGTCTGGTATTGTGAATAGACTTCGTATGCACTTCATCAAGAACACCAGCAAGTTCACAGATTTACAGAAGGTGGTCGAAGATCACGTTGCTTTGCTGAATGCGCTTCAGAATGGTTCTACGGATACAATCGAAGCACTTTGGGCTGGGCATATCCAGGATGAGGATTGTTTGCTTTGTTTTCATGACGAAGCTGACTCTGGACAAACAAATGATTAAAATAACAAATTCACTTACTTCACAACTTCAACAACTCGGCCATAATCATGCTACCCTGACCAGTGAAAATGGAGGACGATTAGTTATTCTTGAAAAGGGAGCTCGTGCTCTGGAAATGATACCTGCAGAAGAGAATGATTCTGCATTTTGGCGAGATCCAGACTCCCTTAGCAGCGAGAACAGCTGGAATTTAGGCGGTGATCGGACTTGGCTTGGTCCAGAGCTGGAATTTTTCATCGACAGATCCGGCAGCTACCAAGTCCCAGCTCAGTTGGATCCAGGAAATTGGAAACTAACGAAGACATCATCGTCTCAGGCTATTACGAAGATGACTTGCGATCTGCAACACTCTACCTCGTCCAAAAAAATAACGATAGAGCTCGAAAAGCGCTTTACACTTCTGCCGAATCCGTTATCTATGAACATGTCTTCATTATTACTAGACAACTCGAGCCTTTCATATATGGGATATGAAGTCCGTACCGATATGAATCTGACTCCAGCTAACCCGAATTCAACAACTGTGGACGTAACCACTTCTACTTCAGGCTATTGTAATCTATGGAGTATCATGCAGGTACCGCCCGGAGGCAGCATTCTAGCTCCAACCTATGGTTCTATACGTCCTTTGACGATGTTCTCCCAGGCGGAGCATGTCGAAATGAAGTTACTCCAGAGTGGACTACAATTACCTTGTAAAGGCAAGAAAAGCTTTAAACTTTCCATCGATGCTCTATCTTCAACTGGTAGATTCGGATATTTACGCCATATAAACGAAAAGAAAAGCAGTCTGATCATCCGGCAATTCAGTGTAAACCCTTCGGGAATTTATCCTGACTATCCTCCTAATCAAAAAGATTATCAAGGGTCATGCATGCAATTCTATTTCGATGGTGATCAGATGGGACACTTTGCGGAGCTCGAGTACCACTCTCCCGCTTTAAGCATAGATACTCCTAGCCGGATGGCTGACTCCTCACAAGTATTTTACTTTGTTGGGTATAGGGAAGAAATTGAAGCGGTTACTGTGGCTATGCTTGGTATTCAACATGTAGAAGATACTTTCGTTTAATGTAATGAGGAAAAAAGACTGCCTAAAGCCGATACAAATCGACGTTAGACAGTCCTTTTTCTTTGCAAATCAGTACTTACTTCTTCAAATTATCGTAGCCTGCTTGATAAATAGCTGCAATTTCTTCTGCCCCAAGTGTATTTATTTTTTTCACATAGTCATCAAACTGATCTAGACTAACTTCCCCAGTGACAAACTTAACAAACATTTCATCTCGATACGTGTTCAAATCTCCGAAAATATTATTGATCCTTAACGCATCTTCCGCTTTTGGGATTGGTGGTTGGAAGGGAGTATAGGTTTTTGCTGCAAAATCATTTGCAACCTTAAGGCTCCATTCCTTCCGTTCAGCATTTTCATTCAAATACTTAGCTTCGAATAACGCTTCATTTTGCTCACGCTTATCGATTCTCGGAGCATAATCACTGCCGAAAAATTTATTTGGATCGATGGCTTCTATTAGATTAGGAACACGGACAGGTTTGCCGTTAACCATATTGTAAGTGATACCTTCTATACCATAAATGCCTGTAGTTGCACCTTCTCCAGCCATAATATAGTCAAGTAATCGGATGGCGGCAATTGGATCTTTCGTTTTGGTCGTTATTCCATAAGAACGCCATACTACAGCCTTGGGTTCTGACGGAAAGGCTACACCATATCCGGAGTCTTCAAAATTGATCGGCATCCAGACTGAACCGGGTATGTTTTCCTGCGTGGTTTGCTCTGGGTCGTTATGGCCAATGAATGCTGTTAAATCATCACGCGCGCGTATGCCTAACCGATTAGAGTACATACGTTCCAACACGATGGCGTTATCGGCAGTTTGGAAATCCTTCGGAATCAGTCCCTCTTTATATGCTGTATTCATCCATTCCAAGTATGCCTTATAAGCCGGTAATGTGAATTCATAGGTGACTTTGCCATCGCGAACGGACCACCCTGAACCTGAAACAAGAGATAGCCCAAACATCATTCCTATCTGCCTGTAATTACCAAGGCTATGCGTCATAATGCCAAATTCGTCCTTTTCATTGTTGCCATTTGGATCATCGTTGACAAAAGCTTTGGCCGCTTTCAACAGATCATCCGGTGTTTTCACCTCTGGCAGTCCGAGCTTATCGAGCCAATCCTTGCGAATCATTACTGTTTTTGTTCTTAAGTCAGATGCAGTAAGATGGCCAAGTGCGACGATGCTGCCATCCGGTAGGGTGAGAGCTTGTTTGTACTCGGGATTCTCTTCAAGCATTCTCTTGAGGTTCGGTGCATACTTGTCGATCAGATCGTTCATTGGCATTAGAATGCCATCCTCATAATATTTGACAAGATGGGAACCATCCGCGCTGCCCTCAATCGCAATGATATCCGGAAGATCGGTTTGGCTGGMCAATCGTAATTGCATAACTTCTGTATATTCCATGAACGGTGCGACATCCCATTTAATTTTAATTCCCGTTTCTTCTTCGAAACGTTCCCATATAATAGATTTGTTAGTAAGGAAGCTCTTCCCCGCATCCTCTGTATCCCGCCCCATCCAAACCAACTCAAGTGGCTCATTTACAATAGGCAGCGTATATTCGCCTTCTTTATATTTGCCGTTTCCGTCCCCATCCTTCGGAACAGTCGACCCCGTTGGGACAGTTGTTGCTTCAGGATTGGAATCCTTACTGCAAGCAATCGCAATAATCATCAGCATAGCCATCACGACAACAATACTAACACTCTTTTTGAACATTTTTTATCCCCCTCGAAATGGTTAATCATAAATGTAATATGCATCGCTGTAATTGCTAATCAAGTATCATGATTTAATTGCACCTATCATGACACCTTTGGCAAAATACTTCTGGAAGAAAGGGTATGCCAATAAGATTGGCAGCATAGTAACGATGATGGAACCATATTTTAAACGCTGCGTTATACCGAGTACTGCTGCACCATCCTGAACGATAGTAGGATCATTAAGAGAATCACTGGAGAAATTAGTCATTCCGATAATAAGCAATCGACGAAGATAGAGCGATAACGGAAGATAATCAGCATTTTTCAAATAAATCAAAGCGTTAAAAAATGAGTTCCAATGGCTTACCCCGTAATACAAAGCTAGAACTGCGATGATCGGCTTCGATAGCGGAATTGCAATTTTCGTAAAAATGTAAATATCATTAGCCCCATCTATCTTAGCTGCTTCAGATAGCTCATCCGGAATATTTGCAGATAGAAATTCTCTAGCCATAATCAGATTAAAAACAGCGACTGCCCCAGGTAACACCATAGCCC
>NZ_JBFUHJ010000171.1:0-10466 GCF_056402455.1 Paenibacillus sp. P4_A7
CATTTATTATCTGAATATGCATAATCGTATTTTTTGTTATAGTCTAATAAAGTGGGAATCAATATATTTTTTTGTTTACTGTAATACTTTTTCAAATAATTGCTGACAACTATTATTCCATCAGCGTTCTTATTTACGTATCTTATTCGAAAATTGGTGTCTAGAAATTTAATTATCTTTAACACAAGACTCCCTTCAATTGAACCATACCATTCTGTACAATCAGATAATGTTTTAATCCCCCTTTTTCTACAAAAATTATTTATTCTTAATTGGGCTACTGATGGATAATTATAAGAAATAATAAACTTAACATCGTTATACTTCTGAACAATTTTTTTTAGAGTCTTGATTGCAATTAAGTATTTAAACCATTCTTGTATATTCCTGGGATATGTTACTGAATAACATTCAAAACCCTCTAAAATTTCAGATTCAAAAATATTAAAGTCATTCGAAGATTTTTTAACTCCAATAAAAA
This sequence comes from Paenibacillus sp. P4_A7, assembly GCF_056402455.1. Taxonomy (NCBI): domain Bacteria; kingdom Bacillati; phylum Bacillota; class Bacilli; order Caryophanales; family Paenibacillaceae; genus Paenibacillus; species Paenibacillus sp. P4_A7. Next base: position 482 of record NZ_JBFUHJ010000171.1, read on the forward strand.
TTACTTTATACCCGATCTGCTGAAAAACTTTTGCATTTGCCATTGCCCTATTAGCAGCTGCATTTTTATCAGGAAGTAAAAAGCCACCAATATATATAATTGATCCTTTACTCATTGAATAACGGTCTCCTTGTCACACGTAGCTAAATTATTATTTAATCTCAATCAGATGGCTGGAATAACAACCCTACCTAGAATTCATTAATATGTTATTTCATTTTATTTCTTTAATAACTAATTGATGATCCATGGATACAATACTATTAGCAGGGATCTTCCCTTTGACAATAGTCCCTGTGGCAATTACACAATTATCACCAATGACGCTTCCCTTTAATATTACACAATTAGCTCCAACTAAGACATTATCACCAATAATTATCGGTTTTGTGTTATAGCCTTCTTGATTAACTATCTTTTTCAAACCAAAAGTATGATCATGATCATACATCAATACATTTGGTCCAAATAAGCAATTATCACCTATACTAATATCTGAATGGCATGTAATTGTACATCCCTTATTCAAAAAAACTTTCTTTCCAATTGTCAAGTTCCCATTTCTGATTGCAAACGTTACGCCAGACCTGCTACTTACTCTTCCTTTTATTGTTAGTCTTGCGCCTTTGCCTCTAAAATCTATTACTGTAGAAATGGACATTAGTTGTACAAATGTTACTGATATTCTTCCAAAGTGAATTATCTGCAATAGTCTAAACCTTATAATATTTATTAAGACCCTAGTGACTGCAATAAGATATCTCATTAACTACCCTCATTCTAATTATCTCATTTAAGTTAACTCTTCTATTAGCAAAACTTCCAACTACTTTATTTGATTAAGTTAATTTGATTCATATATGCTTTAATAACAAGATCTCTATTAAACTCACGTTCGATTTTTTCCCTAGAATTCTTACCCATCAGTATTTTTTCTTGGTTATCTAATTGAATAAACCTCTCTAATTTTTCGATCAAGTGCTCTGTATTTTGTGGTTCGAATGTAAAGCCATTTATTCCTTCATCAATGGTTTCTCTACATCCAGCTATATTCGATGCAATCAATACTCTTCCAGTAGCACCCGTTTCAAGTAATACATTAGACATACCTTCTCCTCCATGAGAAGGTTGAATGAGACAATGTATTTCTTCTATGAACGGCTTTACGTCCGACTGATATCCTAGATACTGAACATACCCTGATTGCTCATATTCTTTAATCATTTCTGTATAATGAGGTTGCGATTTTTCAACAAAACCAATGATTTTAAACATCGTATTTGGATACTTCAATTTAATCGCCTTTGCTGCTTCTAAATATTGATCAATACCCTTATCTTTCATTATTCTTCCAATAAATATAAACTTAATGACATCAGATTTAGGGAAACCCTTTTCAGTATACTCTTTAAGATTAACTCCTGAGCCCGGTATTAATTCCTTATAACCATTAATGACTTTAAGTCCTTTCAATAATTGCATATCTTGTTCATTTTGAAAAAAAACGCAACTTGATTTTTTTAAGCTCATTTTATACAGCACAATCAGAATTTTTTTCAATATACTATTCTTACTAAAGCCACTTCCTAAACCAGTAATGTTATTGAGGCAAGGTATTCTTAATAGTCTACATGCCAAACCACCGTATAAATTGGGTTTAATCGTGTATGTCAATACAACATCCGGCTTTACTGATATTAACGTTTTTATATAATGAAACAAAAGTTTTAGATCAGTTACTGGGTTCATTCCCCTTCGATCCACATTTGTTTCAATATATTTACAACCCCAACTGATCATTATCTCTACTTTTTCATCTCTTGGGAGTGAAATGTAAACTTCATTACCGTCACTTATTAATTTTTGTATTAATTCTTTTCTAAAATTGTAGATTACAAATCCATGGTTACCTAATAACAGTACTCTTTTTTTCATTTTCATTTATCCACCTAAAGACATACTTTTTATTATAGAACTTTTAAAATCTACTACCTGATATTCAAAGTTAGGTAATGTGTCTTTACTGTATACTTTACCTCCCCAGATTTTATTGATAATGTTTACTTTTCTTGATACAAGTTTTAATATCGGATTAAATATTCCTGTGAAATGCAATGGCTTACTCATTGATTCCGCCATTATCTTTATTATCTCTTTTGTACTCACATACTCCTCATTTTGCGGATAGAATATTCCATTATGTCCTTCTTTTATTACTATTCTTAGAAATTCAGTCAAGTTATCAATATAAATCATACTTCTTTCATTGTTTATACTTGGGAATAGGAATGATTTCTTTGCAATTTTTATTAATCTCGGGAAGTTGCCTTTGCATTTAGGGCCATATACCATAGGAGTTCTTACAATAGAAATCTTGAATTTACTATCCTCTAACCTTCCAATTGCTAGATCAGCCTCCAGCTTACTCTTGCCGTAAAAATCAACTGGGCTAGGGTTTGTCTCAAAAGATATAACCTTAGTTTCTCCTACCCTACTATCCCTTCCGTAAATAATAATACTGCTCATAAATACAAAATGATCAGCACCTTCACTTTTTGCTTTTTCTGCTATATCAATCGCTAAATCTCGATTAATTTTGTAGTACAGTGACTCAAGTTCAGGATCTGCAGAAACATGTGCAATTCCTGCAACATGGAGTATAGAATCAAACTTTGAAAAGTCCATTTCTCTCCAATCATCATTCCGAACTGAAATTGCTGTTATTTCCAAATCTTCTTCTCTAGTAATTATCCAGTCTCTAAAACTATTTCCAATATAACTATTTATACCTGTTATCAACACTCTTTTCTTACTTTTCAAATATATAACCTCGTTTTGTCTCAGATTTAGACTGATCAGAAGATTGATTACCTTCTTTTACTCCATCTGATTTCATTACACTAAATAACGTTATCAGGAATATTTTGATGTCAAAATAAGCTGAAATTCTTTTAACGTACTCCCCATCCAACTTAGCTTTCACTGCTATTGGTAACTCATCCCGACCATTAATTTGCGCCCAACCAGTAAGACCAGGCAGAGTATCATTAGCATCATACTTATCACGCTCATCAATTAGGTCATATTGATTCCATAGTGCTGGACGTGGACCAATGATACTCATCTCTCCCTTAAGAATATTAATAATTTGAGGCAACTCGTCCAAACTTGATTTGCGGAGGAATTCTCCAAGTTTTGTAATAAAGGAATTTGGATCTTGAAGCATATGTGTAGGCATATCCTTCGGCGCATTTGTCCGCATCGTTCTAAACTTAAGAATATAGAAGTGCTTTTTATTCTTACCAATTCGTTTCTGCTTAAAGAAAACTGGACCTTTAGAGTCCAGCTTAATCAGGATTGCAATTAACCCCAAGACTGGAGACAACAGCAACAACGCTATAAATGAAAGGAAAATATCAGCAACAAATTTAATTCCACTGTAAAACTTCACATGATCACCTACGCTTTAAAATTTATGTTGCTTGTTAAGTAACCTTCTGTTGATATTCACTCTTTACTGATTGTAAGTATTCCAACAACTCTTTTTTCAGTTCATCACGTTGCAAGGTGAACTCTAATTGAGTTTTCATAAAACCCAGCTTCTCACCTACATCATACCTTACATCTTCAAAATCATAAGCATATACTGCGTCGAAACGGTTCAGCTCTGCTATGGCATCCGTTAATTGAATCTCTCCGCCAGCTCCTGGATTTGATTTCCCAAAATGTTAAAAATTTTAGGGCTTAGAATATAACGGAGGATTTGTATCGATCATATCGTTCAATCATTTGTATGAGGCAAGGCTTGTCAGCTTGAACAATATCATCACCAAGCAACACTGCGAAGGGCTCATTGCCTATAAACTTGCGTGCGCACCATATCGCATGGCCTAAACCTTTTGCTTCCTTTTGCCGAATATAATGAATATCTACCATTTTAGAAGACTTCTGAAMTTCATTCAAAAGCTCAAGCTTCCCCTTCTCAAGCAAATTTTGTTCAAGCTCGAAGGAATTGTCGAAGCGATCCTCTATGGCTCACTTACCTTTTCCTGTGACGATAATAATGTCTTCAATTCCAGACGCCATTGCTTCCTCTACAATATATTGAATAGTAGGCTTATCCACTATTGGTAGCATTTCTTTCGGCATGGCTTTGGTAGCCGGTAGGAATCTAGTGCCAAGGCCGGCAGCAGGAATGATTGCCTTTCGTACTCTATTTATTATTCTCCTTTCTGAGTTTTAAGTGATCTCACTTTTCTTTAACAACCTCATCATAACCCTTACCCTGACTCATCCCATATTTCTTAGCAATCTGTATCAAATCGTCATATTGCTCTGCAGATAACTTATCCAGAATAATGCTTCTCGCTTGCTTCTTTTCTTCTAGACTTAAACCGCCACTTGCTAGCTCCTGCATAGACTTCATATCCGATGCACTCAACTCTTTCAGAAGAACTGAAGTTACCTTCGCCTTTTCCGAAACCGTTATCTTCCCTTGGAGATCCTTAGCTTTATCTATGGATACCTCACCATTGTAGCCTTCATTTGGTTTCTCTTCGTTTCTTGGTGCCACTACGTCTTTCTTGGGTTCATTCTTATTAGGAACATCTGACTCATCCACATCTTTTTCTGTTTCAGTAGGAACATCTTCTGAGACAGGAGTATCCACAGCCCCTTCATCTTCAACTAGTAAGTCATTTTCAAGATCAGCAGCTAAAGTAGAGATAAGCTTATCTACAGCATAATTTGCTGCAAATAAGCCTCCAATTCCTAACACTACTATTATTGACGCGACCACTATTATTATCTTCTTCCACTTCTTCTTACGCATATCTTTATTCCTCCACCCTCATAAGTTGACTGTTAGGATACATGCGAATAAAAGGGTACCAAATGTTCGATAATATCCCTCACTGAGTTCTGATCTTCTCCCAATACTTTCTCGATACTTTTAAACTGGAGCTCAAGCTCGATGCGATTAATATGTAATGGTTTACCTATAAAAATACGTTCATGCTGAGTGGATGTAATTGATTCCTCATTGGTTAGCAGCTCCTCGAACAGCTTCTCACCCTCACGCATGCCGCTGAAATTGATTTCAATATCAACATTCGGTTCATAGCCAGACAAACGAATTAGATCCTGTGCTAAATCCAAAATACGAACTGGCTGTCCCATATCTAGGATAAATATTTCGCCTCCCTTGGCGAATGCACCAGCTTGGATGACGAGCTGTACAGCCTCTGGAATCGTCATAAAATATCTAACCATCTCTGGATGTGTTACGGTCACCGGACCACCTGCAGCAATTTGCTCTTTGAAGCGTGGAATCACGCTGCCACGACTGCCAAGCACATTGCCAAATCGCACGGCAACAAATTGTGTTTCACTTATTGTATTAATACTCTGTATGTACATCTCTGCAATTCTCTTGGTAGCGCCCATAATACTAGAAGGATTAACGGCCTTATCTGATGAGATCATGACAAAACGTTCTGCTCTGTACTTATCAGCACAGTCAGCTACATTTCTTGTACCCAATACATTGTTCTTAACTGCCTCTGATGGATTACGCTCCATGAGTGGAACATGTTTATGAGCAGCTGCATGAAAAACAACATGAGGTCTAAACTTGCGAAATACGTCATCCATACGCTGCTTATCCTGAATATCCGCAATCACTGTCTCCAGCTGAACATCAGGGAACTTAGTACGAAGCTCCATTTCGATGGTGTAAATACTGTTCTCGCCATGTCCCAGCAGCAGTAAACGAGAGGGATTAACAGAAGCAATCTGTCTAGATAGTTCAGAGCCAATTGATCCGCCTGCACCTGTGACAAGCACGACTTTGCCTGACACATAATCAGAAATTCCATCCATGTCCGTCTTTACCGATTCCCTGCCAAGCAAATCCTCTACTTCAACATTGCGTAACGATTTAACGGAAAGACGTCCTTTAATAAAATCATTGATTGATGGGATGATCTTCACCTTCGCGCCGGACAGCTTACAAATATTTATAATATCGGTGATATGCGACCGCTTAACGGATGGCATCGCGATAATAATGTCATGAATTTGATGGGTACGAACTATTTCTTCAATTTGTGTTCGATTTCCGAGTACTGGCAAACCAACTACTTGCATATTGTGCTTTTGTGGATCATCATCAATAAACCCTTTGATAAGATTTCCTGCAAAGCTGTTGCTTGTCATCATTTCTTTGGCAATGAGAGCACCGCAATCTCCTGCCCCTACAACTAGTACATGATTACTTAAATCAGCCTTTGACGTTCTGTTAACCCGGATTAATCGCCAGATGAATCGAGAGCCACCTATAAAGAGCAACATAAGCTCTAATGTCCTAGAGGTAATCGATAGTGGCACTCTATCTCCATAAAGTAAATAAGTTACCAAATAGGACAATGCCATACCTATTACAAGCGCTTTTACAAGCTCAACAATCTCCCCGATACTCGCGTATTGCCACATCCTCTTGTACATTCGGAAGCTGTACAAGCTAATTCCGCACAGCAGCGTTGTCACCAAAACAAATACTAGCATCTGTTTCTCAAAGTAGAGAGGGATATGACCATTAAAACGGAATAGGTAGGATGTCGCAATGGCTAACCATATTATACAAATATCTACCACCATTAATATAAACATTCTACTTCTATAGCTCACTTTACGTTTCCCTCCACTGACAATGATACTTGCTAGACTACTCATTTCTTGTCTTGAGTGCCATAATAATAATAGTAAGCTTCTTCACTTGCCTTACGCTTTACGTTGTTCAATACGACGCCTAACATACGAGCGTTTACGTTCTCTAGGTTCTTGACTGCTTTCATAGCGATATCCCGTTTCACATTCCCTTGGTCAATTACGAGGATGACGCCATCGCTCTTAGTCGCAATGATTTGTGCATCGGTTACAGCCAGTAACGGCGGTGTATCGATGAGGACAATATCATACATCTCTCTTAGCTGCTCAATCAATGCTGTCATTTTCTTCGATGCCATCATCTCTGCTGGATTCGGTGGAATCGCACCCGAAGTAAGAACATCCAAGTTCGGAATATCAGACATTTGAATAGCTTCCTCTAACGAACACTGCTTCGATATAACGGAGGATAAGCCCCAGCGATTCGATATCGTAAAGGTATGATGAGCGGTCGGCTTGCGAAGGTCCGCATCGACGAGAACAACTCTGCGCTCCGACTGAGCAAATGTAACAGCCAAATTCGTTATTGTCGTCGATTTACCCTCACCAGGTCCAGCCGATGAAACCATAATGACTTGAAGCTTCTCATCGATTGAAGAGAAGTCAATATTAGTTCGCAGCGTTCGATATGATTCGGAAATGGGTGAGCGTGGATTCGAGACCGTTATAAGCTGACGTTTAGTTTTCAATCGAGACACGATCCATATCACCCGCCTTATAGGATTGTTTCACTTTGCTGTCGCCGCCTGTTTCATCGACGTTAGGGCTCATTCTCGATATCATAGCGAGCGTAGGCTGTCCCAAATATTGCAACACGTCCTCTTCCGTCTTTATTGTGTCATCCATATATTCAAGTAGGAACGTTATGCCAATCGCAATCATCAAGGATGCAACAAAGCTAATCGCAATATATAGAGGTACGTTCGGTGATACTGGATCAGGCTGCTCATTCAAGACTGCCTTGTTAAGAATAGACACATTTTCCACCTTGAAAATATGCTGAATCTCTTCTTGAAACACAGTTGATACCGCGTTTACGATTTCTGCTGCTTTTTTGTATACGATGTCTTGTACAACAAGCGTCATCACTTGCGTATTATTTACTGAGCTAACTTTGATCTTGCCGGCAAGCTCCTTAGCCGTTAATCCTAGCTCTGGGTATTTCTCTACTACTCGATCTAGAATAGCCGGTGTCTTAATAATCTCTTTATAGGTATCTATCATCTTAATATTGGAGTTGATTTGATTTATATCCAGCTGGCCAGTTGCTAGCTGTGTCGTTGTTTGATTCACTATAATTTTCGTAGATGCTTCATAGACGGGATCCTTGAAGAACATACTGATAATTCCCGATGCTAGTGAACACACACATACAAATGCTATAATATAAACCAATCTTTTCCTAATTATCATTACATATTGTCGCAAATCTAGTTCGTTTGACACTGTATACCCTCCATTGGATATAGGAATATCCAAAGATATGCTGATTCTTAAGAACTATATCTTATTACATAGTAACCTATATTCTCTCATCAAACCACATTTTTCCCAAAAAAATCTTCCTCCCATCTACATGAGAGGAAGATTTTGCCTTATTTTGTACTTATTTACCGAAATTAAGAGAGCGGTAGATAATCACAGCAGCTTCTGCACGTGTTGCGTTGTTGTTCGGAAGGAACTTACCTGCATTGCCCTTCACGATTTCATTTGAGGCAGCAAATGCAACTCCTGCTTTCAAAGAAGCGTTAATTTTGTTTGCATCCGAGAATCCTTTAAGTGCTGCATCGATATCCGCTACATCCGTAGCACCTTGTGTATTTTTCAATGCGCGAGCAATCATCGTCGCCATCTCAGCACGAGTAATCGTTGCGTTAGGATCAAACTTCGTTGCGGAACGGCCATTAATGATTTCAAGCTTAACTGCAGCGGCAACATACGGTGCAAACCAGTCGCCAGGCTTCACATCTGCAAAGCCTTCTGTTGCAGAACCATTCTCTAGATCAAGAGCACGAACGAGCATTTTAGCAAATTCAGCGCGTGTTACATTCGCTTTTGGAGCAAATACTCCAGCGGATTTACCTTGAATTGCACCTTTGGCAGCTACTACAGAAATCTCGCGGCCTGCCCAAGCTTCAACGGAAGCGATATCGTCAAAGCTTACTTTATTCTCAACTACTACATATGAGGAGAACGTATCGCGAGACTCAATGATTGAGCTTCCAGAAATGCGACCTCCGTGGAATTCAAGCTTGCCATCAACGATTTTCGCTACTGACAGAAGCTCTTTATCCAGCTTTGACGTATCGCCAAGCGGGATACTGATTACGATCGGTTGATCGAAACTAGTTGTTGCTACGCCGCCAATTGTAAGATTGAAGTCGTATACTTTGGAAGCTGTTTGCAAGCCGCCAGTTACTTCTTCACTAGCATCAGATTTCTTAATTGTAAAGCTGATAGCAGAGGAGAAAGTGCCGCCAACTGGAAGATCTACTTTCAGATCGCCAACTTTTAGAGAAATAGCTGCAATTTTCGCTTTAACCGCTTGTTCAATGATTGCAGTCGATAGATCGATTACAACATTGTCTTGCGTCACAGCGCCAAGATCAATTGTTAATTTCAGCGTAGAAAGCTCTGCACCACCAGTTGCTGCTTTCAAGCTATCTGCAATTGCGACAATACCAGCGATTGCCGAAAGAGTTTTGATTTCATCTAGCTTAAGAGTAGCTTTACCATCAGTGATTGTGATTGTGTTCTCAATCTTAGCTAGTATATCAACAAGCGCCTGTGCTTCTTTCACAGCATCTGCAATCAACTTAGCTTTCGCATCACCAGTTGCTGCTGCGATTGAAGCTTTAAGACCATCCAGCTTAGCTACTAGATCTTTAGCTTCCTTAGGGACTTCCACGATTGCTGGTGGAAAACCACCTCCGCCACCACCCGCTGGTGAAGGATGTACAATTTTGTAAGCATCGTACAATGCAACAAAAGCATTAAATCCTGTCATAATATTAACTTCGTCACTTGCTTGCAACTTATCGTAAACAGCTGCAAAATCTGCCGATGTAACTCCATAATAATCTACAACTGTCTTAACGTTAGGGTTTGTCGCAATTGCTGCTTTTGCAGCATCGCGGATTGCATTTGTCAATGAAGCATTGATATCCGAAATACTTATTACGGTTGCCGCGACTGCAGCCATTTTCGTTTCCAAAGCAAGTACAACCTGAGCAATATCGTCAACTGTGAGTGTTACACC
>NZ_JBFUHJ010000172.1:0-10458 GCF_056402455.1 Paenibacillus sp. P4_A7
GGTGTTTGTTGATATACGTAATAGTTAAGCCAGTTTGAGAACAATAGATTCGCATGAGCCCGCCAAGTTGACAGCGGCTGGTTCGCTGGATTATCTCCCGGGAAATAATTTTTAGGTAAGTCTATGTGAAGGCCCTTTTCGTTATCGCGATCGTATTCAAACTTAAGTGAGGTCGGATCATACTCGGAGTGGCCTGTTACAAAAATTTGTTTGCCATCTTTTGTAGCTACAATATAAACGCCTGAATCAGAAGACTCTGACAAAATGTGAAGATCATCAATCTGTTCAATATCCTCACGACGGAACTCTGTATGTCTCGACTGCGGCACAAAGAACAATTCGTCAAAGCCTCTCAACAAATTGACATTACGCTTCTCAACTGTATGAGGAAATACTCCGAAAACTTTATTATCCAAGTTGTACTTCGGCACTCCGAAATGGTGATACAAACCAGCCTGTGCTGCCCAACATATATGGAATGTTGAAGTAACACGCCTAGTGCTCCATTCCATAATTTCCTTCAACTCTTCCCAGTACGTTACTTCCTCAAAAGGTAAATGTTCCACTGGCGCGCCTGTGATGATTAGTCCATCATAATATTGATCTGAAATATCATCGAACGTTTTGTAGAAGGACTCCAAATGATCTGTTGACGTATTTTTTGAAGTATGTGTTCTAGGGTGCAACAGGACAAACTCCACTTGCAGCGGCGTATTACCAATGAGCCTAAGCAGTTGTGTTTCTGTCGTTTCTTTTGTTGGCATTAAGTTTAAAATAGCTATACGCAAAGGTCTGATATCTTGATGGTAGGCAATACTCTCATCCATTACGAAAATGTTCTCATTGTTAAGTATTTCTTTAGCGGGTAAGTTGTCTGGTACTTTGATAGGCATTTCCATCACTCCCAAAAGTGTAGTTACCACAGCCTGCTTCAATAACACAAGCAAAACTAGGCGATATGACCGCTTTAACAACAAAAAGACCCTTTCTGCTGTGAGAAAAGGTCGTATGCTCAGTAAAGAAGCCATCCGCCTCTCTCATCTCCCAGAAACATAAATGTTTCCGCAAGAATTAGCACCGTGCATAGTTATGCCGGTTGCCGGGCTTCATCGGGCTAGTCCCTCCGCCTGCTCTTGATAAGAAAGTAAGTCTATTCAATTTTCAGCGATTCACTTACCATTAACTTTAATGCATTCTGTAATTAGAGTCAAGATCTAGAAAAGTTTTTACCCTCAATTTTTCGTAGACTGACTGCTTATTTGCAAGTTCAGCTGGCTTCTTATCACAAAACATAAATGACTTTGCATATGTTAGCGATATAGGTCGAAAATCATTGTATAAAAGCTTGAATGTAAAGCTAACACGGGAGTATACTAGACAAGAATTATTTTACCTATTTGACTAACAAAGGAGTGCAAACGGACATGGACGGAGATAGACCTAAGCCCGAAAATTACCGAATACGGTTACTGCCGGTTGAACGCGCGGCTGCAGCTCTATCCGTAACCTATGCCGTCTGCTCAGTTTCGAAGACTGAATAAGGCAATTGGTGCGGATTGCGCTCTGTGCCTACGCTTCAGTCGGCAGTCACCTCTAAAGAAGAGAAGGAGTGACTGATGATGAAAATTCGTCTTGTTAGTAACGGCGTTTTTACACCTATTGAAGATATTACACAAACGCTTATCCCGGCTTCAGAGGGATTTTATTGGATCGATGCAGACGTTGAAGATTTAGCTGTTTTGCAGCCCATGTTCAACATGCATGATCTTGCTGTAGAGGATTGTCTCAGCGAGGATGAGCAGCGTCCAAAAATCGAAATTTATGAAAGCCATTATTTTATAGTAATCAATAGCATACGTTTCGACGATGAAGAAATTTTCCTGCGCGCGCTTAATATCTTTCTTGGACGCCACTTTATTATAACGGTTACTAAACAAAAAATTAATGAGCTCCGCGCGTTAAAACCCGTTTTGTGGGAGCAAGAAGTTAACAGACCCGATTACTTTCTCTATCACCTTGTCGATATTGTCGTCGATAATTATTTCCTCGTTGGTGATCGCATCGATACTCGAATCGAGACGCTTGAAGAAGATATTCTTATGCATACCAAAAAATCACATTTGAACGAAATCATTGGCTTGCGCGGTGAGATTCTGTGGTTAAAAAAAGTGCTGGGGCCTCAGCGGGATGTTATCGCTACATTAAATAAGAAAGACTTAAAGTTAATCGATGACCAGCTGCAAAAGTATTTTAGTGATATTTATGAAAATGCATTAAAAATAGCCGAATCATTCGATACGTACCGCGACTTAATGGGCAACTTACGAGAAGCTTACCAATCAAGCGTGTCCAACCGGGCCAATGAAATTATGCGTGTGTTCACTGCTATTACAACAATCTTTATGCCATTGACATTTATTACAGGTATTTACGGCATGAATTTCGACTTCATACCTGGCTTGCATTTGCAAGCTGGATCGTACTTTTTACTTGGCTTCATGCTATTGCTAGGAATTAGCATGTTTATTATTTTCCGCAAGAAGGAATGGTTATAGAAGCCTGAAATACCTTTTCAACCTAAAGGCTGCAACTCAACAAGCCATTCATGCCTTGTTGAGCTGCAGCCTTTTTATGTATAAGCTCATTCCATGCCAATGGAATACATTTTAGCCCCTTATTTTGCTGTTTTGCTGTAAGGATTACTATCCTTTATAATGAATAAATAAGTCTTGAAACAGTCTGAACCTTGAAAGGGGGATTGACGTGAACATTAGCCAGCTTGAAACACTCCTCACCATCTCCAAAACGATGAGCTTTCGAAAAGCCGGAGAGCTGCTTAACTTAACTCAACCAGCCGTATCGGCGCAAATCAAAAGCTTGGAGGATGAGTTCAAGACGGTCCTTATTGATCGTAATCAGCCCGTCACCTTAACCGATCATGGACAAGTTTTTCTCGAGCACGCGGAGAAAATGTTGACCATCGTAGAAGAGTTGAAACAAAAGCTCTCTGATTTAAATTTAACACCGCAAGGTCATATTTTGCTTGGCACCACAGCATCAATCGCCATTCAGATTTTGCCGCGTGTTTTATCTTATTTTCAAAACCAATTTCCATTAATTAAAACGACCATACATTCTATGCCGTCATCTCTGGTTATGACAAGCGTTGAAAACGGTTCTGTCGACATCGGCATCACGTATCTAAATGAAAAAAGCCCTCATTTGAAATCCTCAGTGCTCTATTATGACACATTCGAGCTTGTTGTATCTCCTGCGCATCCAATGAGTCATTTAACACATACTACAGTTGATACACTGAAAGACATTCCTATGATCATGCTCTCCCCTGATACACTTGGCCGTAGGTTTGTTGATCGTATTTTTCGCAAATACAATCTTAACCCTAATATAATTATGGAAGTCTCAAGCAGCGAAGAAATAAAACGAATGGTAGAAATCAATCTCGGTGCTGCTGTTGTTTCGAAGCTGTCTATCGCGAACGAACTGCGCCTTGGCACATTAAAGATTATAAAAGTCCACGAGCTGGAAATTAGCCATCCTGTAGGCGTAGTTTATAAATCCAGTCGTTATTTAAATACAGCAATGCATCAATTTCTAAGTGATTTGAAGGGAATGCCTGAACATCAGTTTATAAGCAGTGAGTAAATGCTAATACTAACTACTAACTAAGAGATAGGAGAAGTGACAATGAAATTCGATTTACATACCCATCATTTCAGGTGTGGTCATGCCGATGGTAATATTGAAGACTACATCATCGCAGGGATAGACGTGGGACTTCAAGTTATAGGCATCTCTGATCATTCACCTTATTTCTATCATAAAGAGGATCAGCCTTCACCTGGGATAGCTATGGCTAAAAGTGATTTTTCCAGCTATGTAGATGAGGTGTTGCGATTAAAAGAGAAATATCAAGGTAAAATCGAAGTCCTGCTTGGAATGGAGTCTGACTACTATCCGGAATATGCGGATATCTATCGAGCAGCTTATAAGAACATCCCCTTCGACTATTTAATTGGATCGGTTCATCAAGTCAGCGGAGTTAGCATTTTCAATAGAAATCGCTGGAAAGGATTAAACGAAGCTCAGCAGATCGAGCAAAAAAACAATTATTACGATCTCATCCAGCAATCGGCGCGCAGCGGCATGTTTGATATTTTAGGACATATTGATGCGATGAAAGGCTACTACCCGGCATTTTCGGACATCCCTGCGAATTCTCAAATCGATCAGACACTTGAGGTCATAGCGGCATCCAACGTTTCCATTGAGATCAATACATCCGGCAGCACAAAGGATGTTGGGGGTTGGTATCCTTCTGATCAGATTTTAGAGCGTGCTCTGTACTATGGGGTTAACGTCACTTTCGGTTCTGATGCGCATTTGCCAAGCAGAGTCGGAGATGAATGGGAGCTCGTTGAGAAGCGCTTAAAGGAAATAGGGTTTACACAGTGGGTCTTTTACCGCCAGCGTCAGCAAATTATCGTACCTATATAAATGTACTTACGAAAAGATAAAAAAATGGACCTGCACGCTGCAGGTCCCAAGAGATATATTAAAAGGGGGTCTTGTTTATTATAATAGCCCATTAATGTAATGGGACGATCACAGAACTATTTCATTTGTGTAACAAATTTAAGGAGTTGGACATCATGTGGCTCATCACGGCAATCAGCAGCGCTATTTTGTTTGGACTAGCCGGATGGTGGATGAAAGTATCTCAAATGCGCGGGGGATCATCACGGTTGCTGCTGCTTGGTTTATATGCATCCGGATCGCTTGGCTTCGGGGTCCACGCTGCGCTTGAAGGAACTTTGCCAATGCTTGCAAATGCTGACGTATGGATTGCCGGCATTATTATTGGAGCAGGCTCCGCTTGGGGAAATGCGTTATTTATGAAAGCACTTCATTACGGACCCGCAAGCTTAACCTCCCCGCTCACCAATATGAACATTATTTTAGTTGTAGCAATCGCTACTTGGTGGTACAGAGAACCACTCTCCGCATCACAAGCTGTTGGTATCAGCCTACTGCTGCTCTCTGTCGTATTTATAGCCCACAAACGCAAAGAACCGCTCACCATAACTGAGAAACGTTGGTTTGTTCTTGTAGGAACTGCTATCCTCATGTTTGCTTTACGCAATGGTGGCTTGAAGGTAACTGACGAGCTTGGACTTCCAAGCGCCCCTATTCTGTTTATTGCCTATGCACTTTCGCTATGCTGGTTCCTCCTACCTGTTCAAGGATCTGATTCTAAAGCCTCTAGGCGCACCGGACTGTGGTACGGTCTTATAGCAGGCATATTCTCTTATGGCGGATTACAGCTGTATGCGACAGCACTGTCTACCGGACAGGCAAACTTGGCCGCTCCTATTTTCGCCACAAATAGCTTGGTCGTTGCGGCTGGTGCTATTGCCATTTATAAAGAAAAACTTACAACCGTGCAATGGGTGGCTTTTGCTTGTTTGATAATCGGTTTAGTAATCATCCGTTTATAATTTGGGTCTTCGCACAGATCAATCATCAATTTAGATCATAACTGCACTAACTTTATTAAAGTAAATATAATTATTTACATTATCGATGAAATGAACTTACTTTTAGTTCGTTCATATGCTACAATAGTAATACAAAAAGCGGGGTGATACGGTTGGATTATTCGACAATGTGCCCAAAATACGAAGCCGCGGCCGACATATTAGGAAAAAAATGGACTGGCAGAATTATAAGGGTTTTACTGGGCGGACCAAAGCGATTCAAAGAAATTAAAGAACAAATTCCTGAAATGAGCGATAAAATGCTCACTGATCGAATGAAAGAATTAGAAGCGCTAACCATTATTAAACGTCAAGTTTATCCGGAGATGCCCGTACGAATAGAGTACGAGCTTACTTGTAGAGGTCATGAGCTCCAACCTGTTATTGAATCGATTCAAAAATGGGGAGAACAATGGATGTAAGGATTTAAGCCAGAAAACCGCCTAGGCGGTTTTTTTGTGTTTACAGCTGTCTTCTCAGCAACTTCGCAATTGACAATGATTTTACGATCCGTTACTATTGATAATAATAATCAATATCAAAAATAGTAGTAAAAGAACCCCCAATTAATTGAGGGCTCCTATCCTTCATTCCATAGGCTTGCCTTATTAAGCATTAAGCCATTTCTTAAATAAGTGTTTCGTTGTATCTTTGTTCATAGCAGCGATTGATGTTGTTAAAGGAATACCTTTCGGGCATGAGCGAACACAGTTTTGCGAGTTTCCGCAGCCTTCGATACCGCCATCGGACATTAGTTCATCCAGACGCTCCTCTTTGTTCATTTCCCCTGTCGGATGCGCATTAAACAAACGAACCTGGGAAATAGCTGCTGGACCGATAAAGCTGTTGCGATCATTGACGTTCGGGCATGCTTCCAAGCATACTCCGCAAGTCATACATTTGGAAAGCTCGTAAGCCCATTGACGCTTCGACTCGGCCATACGAGGTCCAGGACCAAGATCGTATGTGCCGTCGATTGGAATCCATGCTTTTACTTTTTTCAAAGCACCGAACATCCGCTCACGATTGATAACAAGATCACGGACAACTGGGAATGTACGCATTGGCTCAAGACGTACCGGCTGTTCCAGCTTATCAATCAACGCGCTGCATGCTTGACGCGGCTTGCCGTTAATAACCATAGAGCATGCACCGCACACTTCTTCCAAGCAGTTTGAATCCCAGCATACTGGTGCAGTACCTTTACCGTCCGCCGTCTTCGGATTACGCTGAATTTCCATCAGCCCGCTTATAACATTCATATTCGCGCGGTATGGAATTTCAAATTCTTCCGTATAAGGCTGAGATTCTGGAGAGTCCTGCCGGGTAATAATAAATTTAACCGTTTTTGAAGCGACAGTCGTTGTTGCCATCGTTATTCTCCTTTCTTCTTATCCGTAGAGTAATCACGTTTACGAGGTGTAATCAGACTAACATCGATGTCCTCATATGAAATCTCAGGTCCTTCTTTTGTCCATTTAGCAATTGTCGATTTCATGAAATGATCATCGTCACGTTCAGCGAAATCTGGTTTGTAATGGGCTCCGCGGCTTTCGTTACGCAGCAACGCGCCTAGTGTCATCGCTTCGGAAAGCTCAAGCATGTTCCATAATTGACGTGTAAATGCTACACCAGCATTGTTCCATTGCGCTGTATCATTAATATTGATTTTCGCATAACGCTGCTTAAGCTCCTTGATCTTAACGATCGTTGCTTCCAGCTTGTTGTTAAAACGAACAACTGTCATATTGTTTGTCATAATTTCGCCAAGCTCTTTATGAATTACATATGCATTCTCGTTGCCGTTCATCGCTAAAATGCTATTATATTTATCCGTTTGACGTTTATTTTCACGATCGAACACGGATGAAGGAAGATCCTCAGCCGACTTCTTCAGACCTTTAATATATTCTACAGCTTTCGGACCAGCAACCATACCACCGTAGATAGCTGATAGCAAGGAGTTAGCGCCTAGACGATTTGCTCCATGGTACTGATACTCACACTCACCAGCGGCGAATAGACCTGGAACATTTGTCATTTGATTATAATCAACCCACATGCCGCCCATTGAATAGTGAACCGCTGGGAAAATTTTCATCGGAATTTTACGTGGATCGTCGCCCATGAACTTCTCATAAATTTCAATGATACCGCCAAGCTTAACGTCAAGCTCCTTCGGATCCTTATGTGACAAGTCAAGGTAAACCATGTTTTCTTGATTAATGCCAAGCTTTTGGTCCACGCATACGCTGAAGATCTCACGCGTTGCGATATCACGAGGCACAAGGTTTCCGTACGCCGGATATTTTTCCTCAAGGAAGTACCAAGGCTTTCCATCTTTATAAGTCCAAATACGACCGCCTTCACCGCGTGCTGATTCGGACATCAAGCGAAGCTTGTCATCGCCCGGAATGGCTGTTGGGTGAATTTGAATGAACTCGCCGTTCGCATAGTTAACACCTTGCTGATAAACCGCGCTAGCAGCTGTACCTGTGTTAATAACAGAGTTCGTTGTTTTACCGAAAATAATACCAGGACCACCTGATGCCAAGATTACCGCATCTGCACGAACGGTGTGTACTTCCATCGAACGCAAATCTTGCGCCGAAACACCGCGGCATACGCCGTCATCATCAAGTACAGCGCCAAGGAATTCCCAGTGCTCGAACTTGTTAACTAGACCCGCTGCTTCCCAGCGGCGTACTTGCTCGTCAAGCGCATACAGCAGCTGCTGGCCAGTAGTTGCCCCTGCGAATGCTGTACGGGAATGCTTCGTACCGCCAAAGCGACGGAAGTCAAGCAAGCCCTCAGAAGTACGGCTGAACATAACGCCCATACGGTCCATCAGGTGAATAATGCCAGGTGCAGCATCGCACATTGCTTTTACCGGAGGCTGGTTCGCTAGAAAGTCTCCACCATATACCGTATCATCGAAATGCTCCCACGGGGAATCGCCTTCCCCTTTTGTATTAACTGCCCCATTAATTCCGCCCTGAGCACATACGGAATGGGAACGTTTAACTGGCACTAGAGAAAACAGATCAACATGCACGCCTGCTTCCGCTGCTTTAATGGTTGCCATCAAGCCAGCTAGTCCGCCGCCAATGATAATAATTTTATTTTTAGACATAACGTTTCGCTCTCCTTGTCTTCATACTATCCGATATTCGTCCATGCCGATGCAGCATTTGCAGCTTCCTTAAATTCATCGCCGCTAAACGCGACAAGTGAAAGAATAAACAGCGCAGATACGACAACAAAAACACCCATACAAATATAGGAAGAAATACGCTGCGCTTTAGGGCCGACTGTAATGCCCCAGCTAACTAGGAATGACCATAGGCCGTTGCTGAAATGGAATACTGCAGCAAGAACACCAATTACATAAAGCGTGAAATAGACAGGGCTGCTTGCGATTAAATTCATCGTCGAGCCTAGCTCCTCATGCGTAATATTGCCCAGGTAAACTTGCATACGAGTCTGATACACATGCCAGAATACGAATATGAAGGTAATTACCCCCGTAATCCGTTGTGCTGTAAATGCCCAGTTTCTCCCGTACTTAAAGCGCCCCGTATTGCTGTTTGATTGGTAAGCGACGTATAAGCCGTAAATACCATGGAACAATAGCGGGAGGTAAATCCCGAAAATCTCTAGCAATGGCAAAATTGGCATACTGTTAATCAAAGTTACGCCCTTGCTAAAGCCTTCAGGTCCGCGCTCAAATGCCTGATAGTTAGTCAGCCCGTGCACAAGGATAAAACCACCAAGTGGAATAATCCCGAGAAGCGAGTGGAGTTTGCGCGCGAAATACGAATTTTGTTTCATTTCATTCCTTCTCCTTTCAAGACTGTGAATGCAATAATCTTAATCTAAACAAATCATTCTACATTGTAACCCCAGCATGTACCATCGTCAACAAATATCGACACACTTTTGCCACACTTCCCATCGTACTCTATTTCAGCTTATAATGGAATTGCTTATTTTTTATAATTTCTTATAACAAATAAACATAAGGGGTTTTTTTCTATGAATGAAGAAATGCATGTATTTACTGTGATTGTCGAGCAATCCAGTATGAATAAAGCATCTGCACTGCTTAATATATCGCAGCCGGCGTTATCCCGAAAAATAGCTAAGCTTGAGCAGGAAATTGGTGTAGAGCTGTTTCGCCGCATTGGCAAAAGGCTTGAGCTTACTCGCATCGGCCAACTAACGTACGAATATGCAATTGAGCTGCGTCAGCTTCATCGCAAATATTTGCAAACCGTTTCCGAATTTACGGTTACCGGTCGAACCTCACTCACCATTGGCGCAAGCTTAACAACACTGCAAACAACTCTGCCTGATCTCATACAAACGTTAACAGCAACGCATCCTGAAATCGATATCAAAGCGATAACGGGTAAAACACATGAAATCGTATCGCTTGTCCGTGATCATAAAGTCGATATCGGTATCGTCGCGTCAAGTATCGAAGACTCGACGGTACGATGCATTCCGCTATTTGAGGATCATTTGTCGCTCGTACTGCCGCGTAATCAAATGATTACAGATAAAGGAGCACTCGGTATACAGGACTTAACCGGGATGCCGATGATTTTGTTCTCCAAAGGAACTTGGTATCGTATTTTAACCGATGAGTTGTTCGATAAATATCATCTTCAACCGGATGTGCGTATGGAAATCGATTCATTCGAAGCGATTTTACGACTTCTGCACACTTGCAGAGCGGCGACATTACTACCTCAATCTTACATGCGACTTCAGCTGTTAGAGGATAATGACCTCATTGTATTGCCTATTCGAGAGCTTCAGGATACAAAACGTACGACGTCGCTCATTCACGCTGATTCTGCCGCGCTCAGCCAATCTGTGAGGCTGTGGATTAATG
>NZ_JBFUHJ010000173.1:0-10362 GCF_056402455.1 Paenibacillus sp. P4_A7
GCGTTGGGATGATCCTCCAAGGCTATTCGCAGGAGTTAGTTGGTCAGAATGTCGTATTTCAGTTGAGAAAAGAGCTATATGCTCATTTACAGCGATTATCGTTCTCTTATTATGACCGTGCTCAAACCGGTCAATTGATGTCTAGAATGACAGGAGATATCGAAGCAGTGAAAAACTTCGTAGGCTTCGGGGCAATGAGCTTATTTACCGGATTGCTTACGTTTGTCGGCACTATTATTTTTATGATGAGCATGCAGTGGAAGGTTACTTTGATTAGCTTAATTACAATACCATTAATCTTGTTCGTGTTGTGGCGTTTCAATAAGCAGGTCGGACCTGCGTGGTCGAACATTCGTGAGCAAATGGGTCGTTTGACTAATACGCTCCAGGAGAACATCTCAGGAATTCGAGTTGTTAAATCCTTCGCTACGGAAAAAGTGGAGGAACGGAAATTTTCGGAGCGTAATGAACAAAACTTCGCAACGAATATGCAGCGCGCAAGGCTTGAAGCGAAAGCTTTTCCACTTATGGGTTTCTACGGCGGATTAACTTTTGTGATGATGATTTGGATTGGTGCTATTTTTGTGGTCAGAGATGAGATGTCGCTGGGGACATTTATGGCGTTTCAGTGGTATGTATGGGGTATTATATGGCCGCTTAACATGCTAGGCTGGCAGATAAATATTTTGCAGCAAGCTATCAAAGCAGCTCCGCGAGTATTCGAAGTGCTTGATACAACAATTGATATTGTTAAGCCTAACAAGGCTCATAGTACAGATGGGATGAAAGGGAATGTTGAATTCAATCAAGTAACCTTTCATTTTGCTGATCAAGATGTGGATAAGGATAGACCGATTTTAGATCATGTTTCTTTTCAGGCCGATCAAGGGGAAGTTATCGGCGTACTTGGTTCTACTGGTTCCGGTAAGAGCAGTCTGATTGGATTATTATCGAGGTTCTATGATGTAACAGGAGGCAGGGTGTTAATAGACAATACCGATGTACGTGAGTATGACCTGGACGGATTGCGTCGCAGTATCGGTATCGTACCGCAAGAGACATTCCTTTTCTCGGCATCGATTCGGGATAATATCGCATATGGTTATCCAGATGCGACCGATGAACAAATCGAACAAGCAGCAAGAAAATCACAAATTCACAGCTTTATCAAAAGTATGCCGGATGGCTATGATACTCGCATTGGAGAGCGTGGTGTCGGCCTCTCTGGCGGGCAACGTCAACGTGTTGCGCTCGCTAGAGCTATTTTGATGGACCCGCCTATTCTTGTGCTTGATGAAGCGACAGCAAGTGTAGATACAGCAACAGAATCTGCTATACATGAGGCACTGCTTGAAGTAATGAAGGGACGCACGACTTTCATTATCGCACAGCGTTTGTCGTCGATTCAGCATGCTGATCGTATCATTGTAATTGAAAACGGCCGGATTACAGAGGAAGGCACTCATAAGGAATTGAATGAGCGCAACGGCTTCTTCCGTCAATTATTCGACAGACAAAAGCAAATAGCACATCAATAGTTTTTAGATGCTTACGAAGTAAGTTTTGCATTCGCAAAACTAAGGTTATGCTTACGAAGTAAGTTTTGCATTCGCAAAACTTTTAAGGAGGGGAAGTATGAGTCAAGTCGAATGGGATTTGGATGATGAGGCGGAGGAGAAACCGTTTAACGTGAACTATATGCGACGGATGATGCGTTACCTTATCCCTTATCGTAAATTACTGAGTTTGGTCGTTGTTATCGTATTTGCTAATATGCTGCTCAGCTTATCGGAGCCCCTCATACTCGCTTATATCATTGATAGAGGGATTTTAAAAGGCGATTATGCGGTAATTCATATACTTGGAGCAGTACTGCTTGGTATAAAGCTAATTGGATGGTTATTCAGTTGGATGCATACGAGATGGATTAACTTTACCGGACAACGTATTTTATTTGATTTACGTCAGCAATTATTTAAGCATTTGCAATCCTTATCTTTTCGCTTCTTTGACGGGCGGCCTGCTGGCAAAATTATGTCCCGTATTACGAATGATACGAATGCTATCGGCGAATTGATCAACGGCGGATTGATTACGATGGTAATGGAAGGTACACACTTGGTCGGTATTGTGATTATCCTGTTCTGGATGGATTGGCAGCTTGCGCTTTTATCCTTTGTAATGATGCCGCTGCTTTATTTAATCGTTGCTAAGCTTAGACCGAAGATCGAAGGATCTTGGTATCGCTCTAGGTCGACCATGTCAGCAATAAACGCTAATTTGAATGAAACGATTCAAGGTATTCGTGTCATTCAAGCGTTTTCCCGCCAGGATACGAATAACGATAAATTTAACGGTATTAATATTCGCAATAAAACAGCATTTATGCGTGCTATCACTTTAGAATCAACGGTGTATCCGCTTGTAGAGATGATCGGTATGCTGGGTACTTGTATCGTGATCTGGTTTGGAGCTATTCGTGTTATAGACGAAGCCATTACACTTGGATTTATTATGGCATTCATCAATTACTTATGGCGCTTTTGGGGGCCGCTTAGCGCATTATCTAAGGTGTATAGTCAGCTATTGTCTGCTATGGCTTCTGCGGAGCGAATATTTGAGGTGCTGGATACAGAGGCAGAAGTGAAAAATAGTGATCACGCAATTGAATTGCCAACGATTCGCGGAGAGGTTATTTTTGAAAATGTGTCTTTCCGCTATGAGGAATCCAAGCCGGAGGTTTTGCATAACGTTTCTTTTAGTGTGCAGCCAGGGCAGCGAGTAGCTCTTGTTGGGCCTACCGGAGCTGGAAAAAGTACAATCGTCAATTTACTCATGCGTTTCTACGATTCAACTGACGGTACGATTCGAATAGATGGAATGGATATAAAGGATGTAACGCTTAGTTCGTTGCGCGAGCAAATGGGTATTGTACTGCAAGACTCATTTATTTTCGCAGGAACGGTTGAACAAAATATGCGTTATGGCAATGAGGACGCCACGGATGAGCAGCTTAGGAAAGCAGGGGAGAGCGTAAGGCTAGATCGTGTTGTAGAACAACTATCGGATGGTTATCAAACCGAGGTGGAGGAACGCGGTTCAAAGCTATCAGTCGGGCAGCGACAACTGCTGGCATTCGGTCGCGTGCTGCTATCCGATCCACGAATCTTGATATTAGATGAAGCAACATCAAGTGTAGATACAGAAACGGAGCAGCATATTCAAGAAGCGCTGCAAACGTTATTTACTGGAAGAACGGCATTTATAATTGCTCATCGTTTATCAACGATTCGAGACGCTGATCTGATTCTAGTCGTAGAGGATGGAAGGATTGCTGAGCAAGGCTCCCATGAAGCGCTGATGAAGAAAGGCGGCATCTATGCGAACCTCGTACTAACTCAGCTTTCTATGCAAGATTCAGTTATTTTACAAACGAGCACTTCTTCCTAAAAAAAGGCTGGATAAAGGACGAATCAAGCAGCGCGTGGTTAGCGCTAGCTTGATTCGTCCTCTTTTTTTATCCGATCAATAGCTTGAGCCATCGTTTTGTCCGTTAAATGCGCATAAATTTGTGTTGTTTCCGGAGATGCATGTCCTAATTGTTCTTGTGTCTTGTAAATATCGTTGCGTAAATAATAGTCAGTTGCAAATGAGTGTCTTAATTTATGTACGGATAAGTACGGCTTGCCAAACCGCTTCGCATATTTGATGACCATTTCTTGAATAGCCCGTTTCGTCATGCGAGAGCCTTCATTCTTGCCATTTGCAATCGCGAGAAACAATGCTTTTTCACGCTTTGGAGCTTTGTAACGGACATCCCTCAGCGTTAAATAAGCAGTTAAGTCCTCGACAGCCTCCTGACGGAAATAAACAGGTGTTTTGAAGGTGTCGTCATTTTTACCTTTGCGATATACATAACAAAGCTTCTTCTTCAGATCAATATCATCAACATTCAAGTTCACAAGCTCTGAGACACGCAAGCCAGAGTGCAAAATAAAGCTAATAATACACGCATCTCGGATCATATTTAACTCATAAGAGTAAAGTGCTTGTTTATTGGCAGCAACTTCAGTTCCATAATGCTGCTTAATGTAATCCATAAACTCAAATATCTCTTCTTCTTGAAGAAGCTTTCCTTCTAGCTTAGCAGCCGTATCCTTCGGCTTGTGAGTCCGTTTAATAGTAACCTTCGCCATTACGTTACGTTTCAGCAGCGGATAGAACTCTTCGTCTTCAGCAATTTGACTTAAATAATGAAATAAGGATCGGAGAGAGGACAGTTTCCGCGAGATCGTTGTCTTGCTGTTTCTTTCTTTCTTATGAGTGGACAAGTACATCCGATAGCCATCTATACTGTCCATATGCAGCTTCTCCAGCTCAAGCAAGGCAACGTTTTTGAGCGTGCTTGCTTCTGACAATCCTTCTGCCATAATCCAATTAAGGAATGTTTCATAATCACGTATATATTCAACCAAGGATGAGGGCGATAGATCCGGCAGTTTGTAATTAATGAACTTTTCAATGTACCAGGGCATGGAAGGCAGCTTCTTATCAAGCTCCTCACGGTCCTTCTGTTTTAAAATATTAATGAAGAACACCTCATTCTATTAACGACATTATTTATTAATGGTGTTAAACAAACATAATAATAATTATGTAAACAAATCATCGATGAAGGAGCAGAATCTTTAATAATCCATCTGAAGCAGATAAAAATTAACAATTGCTATCGTTATTGTACCTTCCTTTTGAACATGTGTTCAAGTGTAAGAAGTGGAACATTTGAACACCAAGAATCGGAATTGAAATAAACTTCATTGAATCACATGTTTACGAAAGGCTGCTGGCGTATGACCGGTTTTCTTTTTGAACAATGTTATAAAATAAGGTGTGTTCGCTAAACCAACACGTATTCCTACTTCAATAATTGCTTTGTCAGTACTAATAAGCAGAGACTTAGCATGCTCAATTCGAATTTGCTGGATGTATACAATGGGTGTAATCCCTTTGACCTTCTTAAAAGTTCGATGAAGATGGTATGGACTTCCATGACAAATATGTGCCAGCAGTTCAAGTGAAAGCTGCTCCATATAGTTATTTTCGATATACTCTGTGACCATAGCTATCCATTCGTCATCCGGCAAACGGCTGCCTGTAGGTTTGCATCGTTTGCATGGACGGTATTTTGCAGATAAGGCTTCCTCAGCAGTTTGAAACAAAGAAATATTTTCTCTTTTTGGAGGTCTAGATTTGCAAGACGGGCGGCAGAAAATACCTGTGGATTTTACAGCATAAAAAAATTGATTATCGTAAAACGTATCATTGTCCATAATGGCTTGCCATTTATCATCCGTTATTAAAATCATCGTCAACACCTCAATCCTAGTATAACCGTCAAGTCGATGGTTTGTATGCTTCTCTAAGTGTAATAGCAAGATAACGAAATCACAAAAAGGACAAGTAAATGAAGTTCATTTGCTTGTCCATTTTTAAAGAAAAATAGGCTTCAAATCACATCTGTGGTACGTGTAAACATCCGAAAACGACAATTTAGCAATTTAATGTAATTTATGTATTCGGGTTACATTACTGCTATTGACTATGATAAGATCTAACGAACCCGTCGACTGCTTACCAAACTTAACTGATTTTGCGAAAGAATCATAAATGCGCAAAAGAAAAGGGAGGTTCATTTAACATAATGAACATTAAATTAGTCAAATATAGCATGTCCGTTCTGTTCCTAATTATGATTGCGATCGGTATGCCAACTCAACAAGCTGCTGCTGCAAAGCCTGCGACATTAAAAGTAGGAAGCACGGAAGCTGATGTTCCCGATTTGCAATATCGTTTGAAAACTATAGGGTACTTTAACTCGACCATTACTAGCTATTTTGGTTCAACTACCTTTGATTCTCTGATAAAGTTTCAGAAGGAGCACGGCCTTACAGCCGATGGAATTGCTGGTTCAAATACATGGAAAGTACTCAAATCGGTTTCTGTAAATCAAGCTGAGCTTGATATGCTGGCAAAAATTATTTATGCAGAGTCACGTGGTGAGCCTTATGAAGGACAAGTAGCAGTAGGTGCGGTAGTTATGAATCGTGTTGAAGCTTCTGGTTTTCCAGATTCAGTCGAAGAGGTCATCGAGCAGCCACGGGCTTTTACCGCTGTTGATGATGGTCAGTATAAATTGAAACCAGATTCTCGTGCATATCAAGCAGCCGAGGAAGCTGTTAAAGGCAATGATCCGACGAATGGTGCACTTTATTATTTCAATCCAGAAACAGCGACATCTAAATGGATATGGACACGAACACAGACAGGTAAAATAGGTCGACATGTTTTTGCAGTTTAATGTATTTTGCGTGATGAAGTTGAATTTGATAGCATATTTTGCATAGTCAAGAAGAACCTTACTAGGAGCTAGAGCTTAGAGTAAGGTTCTTTTTTATGTTACAATAAGTTCTGTTGTAAAATGTTTAAGAAAGTGGGCATAAGCGAAAGTATCGGTTATAATTTATTATTAGTGGCAATTGCTATTAATCGATAACTATTTATTTGATGGAGGTGCTTGTAATGAAGGTGGAGATTTGGTCGGATTATGTTTGTCCATTCTGTTATATTGGCAAAAGAAAGTTCGAGATTGGGCTAGAGCAGTTTGCACATAAAGATAAAGTGGAGACTGTGTTTCGCAGTTTTGAGTTAGACCCTAGCGCAGACCCTCATGCAAATGAAAGTACACATAGCATGCTTGCTTCCAAATATGGAATGAGTCTTGAGCAAGCAAAGGCAACTAGTATAGATGTTGCTAAACAAGCCGCAGCAGTTGGCCTGACATTTAATTTTGAGTCGATGGTTAATACGAACACTTTTGATGCGCATCGACTTGTCCATTTTGCAGCTGAGCAAGGTAAAGAAAAGGAAATGTCCGAGCGACTATTTAAAGCTTATTTTACGGATAATGATAATGTAGGAAATCGTGAAAAGCTTGCTGAGTTAGCGGCTGATGTTGGTCTAAACCCAACTGCAGTTGCAGATATGCTAGCTACAAGCCAATTTGCAGATGCAGTTCGCGGTCAAGAAGAAGAAGGCAGCCGCCTTGGCATTCGCGGTGTTCCTTTCTATGTCATCGATCGTAAATATGCAGTATCAGGTGCTCAGCCTCCTGAAGTGTTTTTAGAAACTTTGAACAAAGCATGGGAAGAGAAATACCCAACTCTAGTTCAAGTAAACCAAGCAGATCAAGATGCTTTGTGTACGGATGGCGTTTGTGTTCCTAAGGCACCAGAAGCCTAAAGCTTTCTTTGAAAGGAGGATATCTTTGTGACAATCGAACAAAAACAACTGCATGTGTTTGCTGGTTCCTACGCGGAGTCAGAAGACAGTGGTGTGTATGTATATATTATGGATGAAGCTACGGGTTCTTTAACGTTGAAGGATGAGTTTGCAGGGTTAAAAAATCCTACATTCCTTAATGTTGATGTTGATCATAACTTGTTGTATGCCATTTCGGAAACTGTTAACGACGCAGGACAAAAAGTTGGCGAAGCAGCTGTTTTCACCATTCATCCAAAAGACAGCGCAATAAGCTTAATTGAACGTAAAGTAACTGTTAATTCTACGACTTGTCATATTCAGCGTGATAGTCAAAGCCAGTATTTGACGGTCACCAGTTATCATGGCGGTATGATTGGACTGTATCGTATTGCGGAAGATGGCACTATAGGCGAACAATTGGATGTACAGCAGCATACAGGCAGTAGCAATCATCCTGAGAGACAGGATCGACCGCATCCGCACTCTTCGTTTTATAGTCCAGACGGCCGATTTTTGTTTGTCTCGGACCTAGGTCTTGATCTCGTCGTCACTTATGCTATCGATGCAGACAGCCAAAAGCTTATCAAGCATAGTGAAGTTGCTATTCATCCTGGAGYTGGGCCGCGCCATTTTGCATTCCATCCAAGCGGTGAGTTCGCATATGTTATCAATGAAATTGACTCAACGGTTACTTCCTTTACATATGACGCGGAGAATGGCCAGTTAGCTGTGACTGATACAGTCAGCACCTTGCCACCTGGCTTCGCTGAAGAAAATTCATGTGCAGAAATTGTGGTTTCAGCAGATGGAAAATATGTGTACGGGTCTAACCGCGGACATGATAGCATTGTTGTGTTTGCTGTGAATGAGCAAACAGGATTGCTTGCTCCTGTACAGTATGTATCTGTTGAGGGCGGTCATCCGCGTCATTTTGCATTAACACCAAATGGCAACTATCTAATTGCAGCGAATCGTGATACGAATAATATCGTAACGTTCCGTGTAGACCAGACAACGGGAAAGCTACAGTCTTCCGGGCAAAGTATAGAAGTATCCAAGCCAGTTTGTGTTTTGCCAGTTTATTTAACGACATAAATAATTAATACTATAAGCAATGAAATGAAGAGGGGAATACATCAGCGTGTCTACTAGCGAAGAAGCAAAACCCAAGTTGAAAGCAACTAAAATTTTCAAATGCAAAAATCCGGAGTGCAAAGCGTGGGTAAGAGATGAATTTGCAGCAAGTGAGCAAACTTGTCCGATATGCAAAGGTCCAATGCTCAGAAGCATGCGGCATTTACCAGCCGTTCAGAATAAACCAAAGCCACAGCCTCGCAAACCGAAATCAGATTATTAATCCATTCAAACAAAACATCCTAATCCATTAAATTGGATTAGGATGTTTTGTTATTATTAGTGCATGGCTTAACGTTCTTAATGTGATACGATAAGTATATTAAACATGGATAGAATGGAATGATAGTATGATTGTTTATTTTTTCTCACTAATAACGGCAGCTCTAATTATTATATGTAACAACTGGCGCCATGCATCGAACCGTTGGGCGGCTTTTTTTCTAAGCTGCGCATCAATCGGTGGTCTAGCAGATCTATTGGTAGAAAGTGGTTTCCAAGCACTGGCAGATGTATCAAAGCTTCTTAACTATACATTGACTCCGTATGGGGTCCTTATGTTCAGTATCATTTATTCTGGCATTTATAAGCTAACCACCAAATATAAACGGGGTTTAAGGCTACTGCTATTTCTTCCCCCGATTGCTACAGCTGTAACCGCAGTGATGAATCCCGATCATACATTATTCTTTGTCTTATTGCTCATTTGGAGCGCACCCTATTATTTATGTTCTTGTTATCTGCTTGTTATATCCTTTTGGAGGGAGCAAGACATTAGAATGAAGCGAAGTCGCTTCATTACGACGATTATAATCGTGCCTACTTTACTTGGTGTACTGGTGTTTATAAACATCGCAAAGGTTATTTCTCCAAATTTTGATTTCTTCAATTACATATCTGTATTTATCATCTATTCACTCGCTGTCGCGTTGTTATGTACGTTTCTGTATGGTGTACTAGGTGTGAAACTCAGGTTCGAACGTGACCCACTTGAAAGCACTATGAAAGCAGTCAGTTCAGGTGCTGCTATGTTGAACCATACGATAAAAAATGAAATAGGGAAGATCTCAATCAGTGCAGACAATTTGAAGAGTATCTTTCCAGACGCGGATGTGCAATCACAGCAGCAGCTGCAAATTATTGCAAACTCCTCGAATCATATGCTTGCCATGGTGACTCGTATACATAGCCAGATGAGGGACCTCATGCTTCAAGAGGAGCCGTGCCGAATCGATCAGTTGGTTGATGAGTGCATCATGCAGCATCGAGGAATGTTGGATAAGGAAGGGGTAAAAGTGAACACCACCTATGCGATACGCCCTGTTATCTGGTGTGATTCTGTTCATGTAAGAGAGGCAATCGGTAATGTACTTATGAATGCGTGTGAGGCCATGACAGGAGGCGGAGTCATAGAGGTTCATCTTAGTGCGACTAAACGCCGTATAGAGCTAGCGATAAGAGATAGCGGTGCAGGAATCCCAGCCGACATGCTTGGCCACGTATTTGATCCGTTTTACAGCAGTGGCATAACCGGACATAATTTTGGGCTTGGCTTATCCTATGTTTACAATGTAATGCAGAAGAGTGGTGGGTCAGTTGCTATTACTAGCATAGTAGGAGCAGGCGGCGGAACAAACGTATCGTTCTTTTGGCCACGGAAAAAAGTGATAGAAGGTAGGGAGT
Source organism: Paenibacillus sp. P4_A7 (assembly GCF_056402455.1). Classification (NCBI taxonomy): domain Bacteria; kingdom Bacillati; phylum Bacillota; class Bacilli; order Caryophanales; family Paenibacillaceae; genus Paenibacillus; species Paenibacillus sp. P4_A7. The sequence goes on from NZ_JBFUHJ010000173.1 coordinate 10,138, forward strand.
CACGTTGAGCCATATTAAAGTGTTTATTGTTGAGGATGATGCAGATTGGATCAAGGCGCTAACAAGTTTCCTCAACCGTGAGAATGACATACTCGTCGTTGGGGCTGTAACGAACTCAAGTGAAGCACTGAAGATGGCAGAAACGACTGCGTTTGATGTCATTCTTATGGATATTCAGCTTGAGGGCAGCAAGCTTGACGGCATTCATACCGCGATGGAAATGCA
>NZ_JBFUHJ010000174.1:0-10321 GCF_056402455.1 Paenibacillus sp. P4_A7
GTTCAGATCATTAAAGCCTACAAGGATTCTTCCTTGGCTAAAATTCTTCATCTCGTCCAAGAAGCACAAGAAACGAAAACACCAACTGAACTTTTTATTAATAAATTCGCCAAAWATTACACGCCGCTCATTATGATTGTTGCAGCTCTTGTCATGGTTGTTCCTCCACTGCTGTTTCAAGGAGATTGGATGACATGGCTTTATCAAGGGTTATCCRTATTAATTGTTGGTTGCCCATGCGCATTAATTCTTTCTTCACCCATTGCCATTGTCTCGGGCATAACTAGAAACGCGCGAAACGGTGTACTCGTCAAAGGTGGCGTATTCCTAGAGCAGCTTGGAAAAATCGAGATTCTTGCCTTTGATAAAACAGGAACTTTGACTAAAGGTGAACCTCATGTTGCTCAATTGGAAGTCTATGACGAAGAACGATTTTTCCAAGTCGCTGGAGCAATCGAAAAGTCATCTGCCCACCCGCTTGCCAAAGCGATTATGAAAGAAATCGAGAAAAGAAACGTCGCTGTACCTGAACCGGATGAAATTCAAACGATTTCGGGCCGAGGTATTAAAGCTAAGGTTAATGGTCTACATTACTGGCTTGGAAATGAAAAAAGCGTCGCGCATCTAGTCATCGCTAGTCCCATACAAAGCCGTATTGAGGAATTAAAAGAGGAAGGCCTTACCCTCGTTCTCGTTGCAGATGAGCAGCAAATACTCGGCATGTTCGGAATTTCAGATGAAATTCGTGAAGAGAGCCGGTCAGTTATTGCATCCTTACACAAGCTTGGTATCAAAAGAACCGTCATGCTGACAGGCGATCATCAGAAGACAGCTGAGAAAGTCGCTTCTGCCGTCGGTGTCACCGAATTTTACGGAAATCTGCTGCCGGAAGACAAGGTAAAACGGATTAAAGAACTGTCTGCCACTCATCATGTAGCCATGATCGGTGATGGCATTAATGATGCGCCCGCTCTCGCATCTGCGCAGCTTGGTATTGCAATGGGCAAAGGAACAGACAGCGCCATTGAGACCGCGGATATTGTCCTAATGCAGGATCACTTAGGCAAGCTTCCAGAAGCCGTTTCGATTGCCAAAAAGGTGAATCGTGTTATCCGTTTCAATATTATCGTCTCACTTGGACTGAAAGTAATCGCACTATTGCTTACCATCCCCGGCTGGCTCACGCTCTGGATTGCGATTCTCTCCGATATGGGAGCTACCATATTTGTTACGCTGGTCAGTTTGACCATATTAATTGAAGGAAAAAAGCGTCTCACTTCAAAATAACAATATCAAAAGTAATGAATAGCAAATAGAAAGCCGAGCAGGATCAGGATGAAATACCTGAATCCAACTCGGCTTTTTGTTGTTCTATAAAAGGGCAATGAAAGGATAATAAAAGGACTGCTTATCCAGCATCAACGACTTCCCTCAGCTTTTCAATCGTTATTCGTTCAATGAATTTGCGATACTTCTCTTTCTTTTTTCCCTGCTGCTGATAGATTTCTATCAATCGAGTAACAAACTGAACAAGCTGATCTTCTGAAACGTCTGATATAAGAAGTTCTGCAAGCTTGGCTTTCAAGCCTTTTGACTCTCCGCCAACATAGATATCAAACCCATTCCGCATTTTAACAACGGCTATTTCTTTAAGCAAGGGTTCACTTGTCCCAAGCGCACATCCTGCATATCCGATCTTTAATGGACTTGGCACCGCGTGACCAGAAATCGCCTCGTCCAGAACCTTCGCGATTTCAAGCCCGGCATCCTCGGCACCTTTACAGAAGTTGCAGGTGATTAAGCTTTTGGTGAAAAACCCAGATGGGTGAATTTGCAGGCCGACATCTTTGAGTGCTAATTTTACATCCTCTAAGCGCTCTTCATCCATCTCCACGTAAAGCTGCTTAAACGTCGTCATTTCGATTTGGGCATTCACACCAACGATTGAGCCTAGAACTGCCAGCTGCTCGGGTTTAAACAAGGTACCTCCTACCTCAAATCCAGGGGTAACAGCAAATTTCATTAAGGCCATTTTCAAGCACTCTCCCCTCTGTTATTCCCACTTCTTCCTTTCGGACTTAAACCACGTCATATCCTTGCTCTTCGATAGCTTCCTTGATAGTCTCAAGCGTCAGCTTATTCTCTTCGTAGTTAATAGCGACCGATCCGCTTGCCAAGTCCACTTTCGCGCTGGCACCCAGCGTTTTCATTGCCCCTTCAATGGAATTGACACAGTGTCCGCAGGACATACCTTCTACTTTTAATGTTACGTTTGTCATGACTCATTTCTCCTTTTTTAGTTAGGTTATTTATGATGTTATTTAAGTTGTTATTTATAGATCAGCCAGTTATACTTTCATCCGCTGAAGTCGGAGCGCATTAAGAACCACGGATACGGAACTCAATGCCATCGCCGCTCCCGCAACCCAAGGAGCTAATAGCCCTATTGCTGCAATCGGGATACCTAATGTGTTGTAACCAAGTGCCCAGAACAGATTTTGCCGGATATTATTCATCGTCTTGCGGCTCATGTAAATCGCGTCCGGTATGCTGTTCAAATCGCCGCGCATCAAGGTCACATCCGCCGCCTCCATCGCCACATCCGTTCCCGTACCAATAGCCATTCCAATATCCGCCATCGCTAGTGCCGGAGCATCATTAATGCCATCACCAACCATAGCTACTTTCTTACCTTGTGCTTGCAGCTTCTTCACTTCCTCGGCTTTGCCTTCTGGAAGGACTTCGGCTCGGACATGCTCAATGCCTACTTGTATGGCTATAGCCATAGCAGTACGTTCGTTGTCACCTGTGATCATAATAACCTCGATGCCCATTTGCTTCAGCCTTGTTACCGCTTCTTTCGACGTTTCTTTGATGGTGTCGGCTACTGCAACCAATCCCGCATATTCGCCGTCAATTGCAATCAACATTGCCGTCTTTCCATCCTGCTCTAGCTTAGTCATACCTTCTAGAGCATGCTCGACTTGCACATTGAATTTTGCCATCAGCTTACGTGTACCAGCTAAAACTTCTTTACCATCGACGACGGCACGGATCCCAAAACCCGGAATGGCCTCAAACTCTTCTGTAGCTGGGAGTTCAATGCCTTTCATCGTAATACCTGATACGATTGCTTCTGCGAGCGGATGCTCGGAGTCCTTTTCAGCCGCACCAACCAGACGAAGGAAAGATTGCTCATCCCTATCTTTTTCGATCATTACATCCGTAAGCACCGGCTTCCCGTTGGTGACCGTACCTGTTTTATCAAGAATAATCGTATTAATTTTATGTGTGGATTCCAGATGCTCACCGCCTTTAAACAATACGCCGAACTCCGCCGCGCGTCCCGATCCTGCCATAATGGATGTTGGTGTTGCAAGTCCAAGCGCACATGGGCAGGCAATAACTAAAATGGCTATCGCTATTTCCAAGGCATGTGCGAAGTCGYCAGGGGTAACCCAGAAATACCAGACTAAGAAAGCAACAACTGCAATTCCAACGACAATTGGAACGAAAATGCCTGAAATGACGTCAGCAACCCGCTGTATCGGTGCTTTGGAGCCTTGCGCCTCTTCAACAACCTTTATAATTTGAGCAAGCGCCGTTTCCTTGCCTACTTTAGTCGCCTTTACTTTCAATCTGCCGTTTTTATTAATCGTAGCACCAATTACATGGTCTCCAGCTTTCTTCTCAACGGGAATACTCTCTCCGGTCAGCATCGATTCATCTACAGCCGATGTCCCTTCGAGCACTTCTCCATCAACTGGAACCTTCTCTCCCGGTTTAACAACGACAACATCTCCGGCGAGTACTTCTTCAACTAAAATGGTCATTTCCTGTCCATCACGAATGACCAGAGCTGTCTTAGCTTGTAAGCCCATCAATGTTTTGATCGCTTCTGACGTACGGCCTTTAGCCAATGACTCAAACAGTTTTCCAAGAATAACTAGCGTAATTAACACGGCGCTCGTTTCGTAATACATCGCTGGACCATGGTGAATATTTCCGCCATTTGACGCCCAATCGACTGTTAAATACAGACTATAGAAATAGGCTGCAGAAGTTCCAAGCGAGACGAGCACATCCATATTAGCGCTTTTGTTGCGCAGCGCCTTATATGCCCCAACATAGAACTGCTTGCCGATGTAAAATTGTACAGGTGTCGCGAGAGCTAACTGAAACCAAGGATTCATGAATAATTCCGGCATCCAGATCCATGATAAGAAGGAGAAGTGACTGACCATTGACCAAAGCAGCGGCAGGGAAAGAAGCGTTGAAATCAACAGCTTACGTTTTTGCTGTTTTAGAGCCTTCTCTCTATGCTCGGAAGGATCTCCTTCCTCCTGTTTTGGAATGGCTTTGTAGCCTAATTTATCTACTCGTTGTTGAATATCCGCTATCGATACTTCTGACTTGTTATATTCAACCCRGGCCGTCTCCATTGCAAAGTTAACGGCAGCGTTAGTGACACCAGGCATTTTGTTCAATGTCTTTTCAATCTTAACGGCACAGGCTGCACAGAACATGCCGACAAGCTCCAAGTCAGCTACTTCCTTCGCCACACTATAACCGAGCTTTTGGACACTTTGTTCCATTTGTGCAACATTGATTTTTTTAGGATCGAACGTTACCGTAGCCCGCTCCATCGCAAAGTTTACATTTGCACCTGTTACGCCTTCAAGCTTATTCAACCCTTTTTCAATGCGATTTGCACAAGCCGCACACGTCATGCCCGTTATTTCCAAAGACGTTTGCTCCGTCGCTAACTTGTTAGTTTCCATCATAGGCACCTCATTTTCTTTGTTATCTATAATTCCTTTAACTACTTTTAATTAATCGTAGGCTACTGTAAAAGCAATATTGCTTCGTCCGTTAAACATAGTATACCCCCCTACAGTATATTGTGTCAACACTTTTATATACCCCACCACCCTATGTTGAAAGGCGTAAAAAAAGGATTCTTTCGAATCCCGTACTTGAACATTTGAATCAGTTATTTCGGCCGAACCAACGAAAATAGCGTCACATTCGATAGAGATTCGAAAACCGAGTTTTGAATGTATTTTATCCYATCAAATCGATCATTAAAGCCATTAATTTGACTCAGACTGTATTTTATCCAAGCTAATCGCCTATTCTGTACACAAAGGCCGCTTAACTACGTATTTGATTGGATCATTTCCATTCAAACACACAGATCAATGGAATACCCGAGCTTTGAATGGATAAAATCCATTCTAAATCCTCATCCAGTCACGTTTGAACAATTAGCCCCTGGCAGCTAAATACAGCATTCATACAGTGATCCGCATGTAATTAAATGTTTCCATGTAATTAATAACTAATTTTGAGGATGAGCTCTTATTTCATTAGTTTGTTAATGGTCTTCAGCAGTTCGTCGATCACTTCATGCTCGCCATCTTGAATGCGCTCGATCATACAGCTCTTCATATGATGCTCCAGAAGCAGCTTTCCTACGCCATTTAATGCGGATTGGACCGAAGATATCTGATTCAAAACGTCATCACAATACGTATCCTTTTCAATTAATCCCTTAATACCGCGAATCTGACCCTCAATCCGGTTGAGCCTATTTATCATATTGTTTTTTGTTTTATCGGAATGGTGACTTTTCCGCCCGTCGGTACCACATGCTTCATGTGTTGTGGATTCGTGAATGTGCTCCTCCATATGATCACTCCCTCTTATCTCCACTTCACTATAGCCCCCGCCCCTATAAAAATCAAGTAGTTGCTATCTGTGGACCTCCGCCGAATTAAGCTCCCCAAATACGAGGCATTGGCATCGGTTCTTTGCCGAGCTCAGCCCAAGCATATTTGAGCAGCAGCTCCGATTTGAGCGAGAGATGTGCTGGATCATCCCACAGATTGTTCAGTTCCTGCGGATCGCTCTCCAGATCAAAGATTTCACCGTAGGTTTGATTATAATACAAGGTAAGCTTGTATCGTTGATTCACGTATGTTTTCAGATGAATGGTCGTCGGTTCATGACGGAATTCGCAAATCGCATGATCGCGAGCGCTCTCTTTTTTGCCAAGCCAAACATCACTCTGATCTACACCCGTCATAACAGATGGAACCTCTATATCACAAAAACTAAGAAACGTCGGAGCTAGATCAACGAGTGATTGTATCGCCGACGACTGCTTATCTTCAGGCACATGACCAGGATAACGTACGATAAATGGAAGCTTAATGAGATCCTCGTAATGAAATCCGCCCTTGAATTGCAAGCCATGCTGACCGAAAAAATGACCATGATCGGTTGTGAAGACGATGATTGTATCGTTCGCAAGATCAAGCTCATCTAGCTTATCGAGAATTTTACCAATGTATTTGTCCATCAGAGAGATCATTCCGTAGTATGTAGCAACTAGCTGTTTATTTTCTACTTCGGACTGCAGATGGGAGTGGTAACCGTGAATACCCATGCCCGTTTCCTTAAGGTGGCTGAAATCAGGTTTTTCCTCTTGTGTCATGCCAAAATGAGGCGGGTTCCGATCATGCTCTCCAGGGGTTAGACTAGGAATCGTTAATTGGTTAGGATCGTACATGGTGTCCCAAGGCTCCGGCACGAGATAGTCGGGATGTGGATCAAAAAAGCTTGACCATAGGAAAAACGGCTCATCTTCCTCCTTGTACTGCTCAAGTAAGGCATTCGTTCGCTCTGCAATCCATGTATCATAATGATATTCTTCAGGAATGGGCCATGTGTGCTTAATAGAAGGATCCATCGTACCCGTTGGCGCTAGGAAGTAATCCCTCCAGTTTGTACAGCCCTTCTCTTCCATCCAAAGGGCATAATGCTGGCCAACATGTGCCTCATTTGCATGGTTACGGGTAAGCTCGATATGATCGAATCCATAAAAGGGTCCATGGAACGTCCGCCAAAACTCTAAATCTTGCAGCGTTGGGTAAGCTTCCAGTGACGGATATTTCTCTGTGCCTTTCAGCGGCTGAAAATGAGCTTTACCAATTAATGCAGTTTTGTAACCTTCTGCTGCAAAATCTTCAGCTACCGTTCTGCGATCCTCCAGCAGCTTAGTTCCTAATGTCCAAGCGCCGTGCTGGCTCGGGTGCATTCCCGTAATAATAGAGGCACGCGTTGGTGTACAGGTTGGGTTCGGACAGTATGCACGTGAAAATGTGGTTCCTTCCTTCGCTAATCGATCAAGATTTGGCGTATGAAGCTCGCTGTTGAACGCACCGATTGTATTCCAATGCTGCTGATCGCTAGTGATTAACAAAATGTTTGGACGACTCAAATGAACAACTCCCTTTTCAAAGTATGATGGTCCTACTAGTCCTATATGTAGAAGCTTATATTGTCGTCACCTGTATGAAAATGCCATAATGTATTTAGCAAAATGTTAGGTGGAATGCTTATGCAGGAGTTTGCAGTAGAGTTCGCGGATGTATGGCACCATATGCCATCAAAATATGAAAGAGCCGGAGGATTCTGGCTAGTGCGGGTAGGACGTAATTTAGCAAAGCCGCATTATCATGTAGGTCCAAAACAAATTGACAGCTTTGGCTTTCATTTTATTTTGAGTGGTCGATTAAGGTTAATCGGAGATAACGAGGAAATTGAATTGGAGTCAAATGACTTATTTTGTTTATTTCCTAATGTCTCTTATGAATATCAATCCTGTTCCGATGAAGCATTGCGGATGATTTGGCTCACAATGGAAGGTCCGCAAATGAGGGAACTTATGAAGATGCTGGGGTTAACTGTTCTTAAACCTTATCGGATTGCTGTGATGGACGATACGATCCGTCAAATTTTACAGGAAATTGAACATGTCATTTGGGAGGATGGACAGAAAAACCTGCGAAAGCTAACTCTAATGTCCACCGTTTACCGCTTGATGGAGCAGCTCGAATCGGACGATGATGACAAAGCGTTTCTAACAGCTAAGACTAGTGAGGATTGGGTCAACAAGGCTGTACGTTTTCTTCAAATGCACTACACGGAATCGTTACGTATTGAAGCTGTAGCGAGCATGTGTGGTGTTCACCGTTCGCATTTTTCGCATATTTTCACACAAAAGGTTGGTACTTCGCCTCAACAATATTTACAGAAGCTTAGGCTCGATCGTGCGAAACAGCTGTTAAGCGATCATACGCTACAGATTGGGGAAATCGCCTTATCGATCGGATATCCCGACCTTTATATGTTCTCACGGGCATTCAAGAAGCAAGTGGGCTGCTCGCCAAGTGACTATCGTATTAGCTATTTAGGAGGTCGGCAATGAAAACAATACTCGTAGTTGATGATGAAGCAAAAATTCGCGATGTCTTGGTATCCTATCTCATAAATGCGGGGTTTAATGTTTTGGAAGCCTCAACAGGCAGTGATGCATTGCTCCTATTACACAACCAAAAGATCGACTTAGTCATTCTTGATCTCATGCTTCCAGATAGGAGTGGAGAAAGTATTTGTGAAAGCATTCGAAAAACGAGTTCTGTTCCCATACTGATGCTCACCGCAAAAGTCTCAGAAAATAACCGTATACACGGACTATCAATCGGAGCTGATGATTATTTATCAAAACCGTTTGATCCTCGTGAAGTAGTTGCTAGAGTGCGCGCTATCCTTCGCCGTGCTGACGATAGTCAGATGCTTGCCGATCGCTTGTCTTTTAACAATGATCAGCTTGTTATTGACTCGCTTAAACTTAAGGTATTCCGTAATGGTGAAGCGGTCAGTTTGACACCCAATGAATATAAACTGCTCATCGCTCTGGCCAAATACCCCCAAAGACATTTTACGCGTGAGGAGTTGGTCGATAAAGTACTTGGCTATGAATTTGATGGCGATATTCGAACGATTGACCAGCATATTAAAAACATACGCTACAAAATCGAAGAGGATCCGAAAAAACCTGTCTATATCATGACCATCTATGGCGCCGGTTACCGCTTTGCAGGTGGCGACCAATGAACAAGCAATTACATAGTCGACTCGCTTTATTTATTATTGCTATCGCGGCAGGGATTTTGGTCATCTCCACCATTAGTATTTTAATCAGCACACATTATCATTTCTCTATGTATCAGGATCAGGCTATGAGCTTAAACCATGATCTTCAGAGCTTCAGCTCACACTTAGAGCAAGCTGTTGTTCAATCGGTATTATGGACATTTACTGCTTCTATCATTTTGGCCGCCTTTATCGGTGTGTATATCGCTAAACAAATTTCAAAACCACTTGTAAATATGAAGCGAGTAGCCGAACGTATGACCAGCGGTCAATTACAGGCCAAGGTTCAAGTCAAAGGGCAAGATGAACTTGCTGACTTAGGCAATTCCTTAAATAAGCTTGCTGAGCAGCTGCATAAACAAGAACAGCTAAGAGTAACGATGACCGAGGACATCGCTCACGAGCTTCGGACACCGCTTGCTACTTTGAAAAGCCATATGCGAGCTTTTATGGATGGGATATGGAAGCCAACGCCTGAGCGCATTTATTCCTGTTACGAAGAAATAGAACGTCTGACCGGTATGGTAGCTGAATTGGAGGAGCTCACTCTAATGGAGTCGCCAGAATTTAAATTAGACCGAATGGATACCGATTTGCATGCGACTATAAAAACCGGAATCGAATTAGTTTCTGCAGCCTACCTTGAGAGAAATGTTGCACTATCCTTTAGTTGCCAATCGAGCATCCAACTTTATGTAGACCGTAATCGAATGCTGCAGATTTTAGTCAATCTACTTAGCAATGCCCTTAAATTCACATCGCCAGATAGCGGCAGCGTGCAGGTTGAAGTGATTTCTAAAGAAAATCATGTCCTTATCCTTATTAAGGATAACGGAGTAGGTTTGGACGAAGCGGATTTACCCTATATATTTGAACGTTTTTACAGAAGTGATAAGTCACGAAATCGAAAAACCGGCGGCAGCGGCTTGGGGCTAGCCATCGTTAAGAAACTAGTAGAGGCGCACGGTGGAGAAGTTTGGGCCGAAAGTAAGGAAGGTACGACCGTTTATATCCGATTGCCTCAAGAAGGCACAACTTCGTTGTCCTAACGGTGATTATGTGTCTAGCTTTCTTTGTAAATGTGGAGCAACTTTATCTAATCATAAGATACCTAATGACGATGAGCTTATTGTCTATACCAGTAAGGAATGGGACGATCTTATGAAACTTGATTTAATTGATGAAATTTTTGAACCTCAGAATCAATATTGGCATTGTAAATCGTGTGACAGAATATTGGTTTATGATGGTCTAAATTTAATAAAGAGTTACTTGGCTGAGTAAGTTATGTTAATGTAATATTGTTAAATACTAACAA
>NZ_JBFUHJ010000175.1:0-10313 GCF_056402455.1 Paenibacillus sp. P4_A7
GGGCAATCTTCCGGTACGGGATAGCGGTGACAGCTTTGATATCTGTTCCGACCAAGGGAGATATTTCTCCTGTTCCTTCTGTCTTTCCCTGTGTAGATAGGACGGAATGTAAAAGCGTACCTAATTCGAGCATCTTGGATGATGCTTCCGCTCTATCTGACATCAATAGCTCATTTACTCCTAGAGCAAATCGATTAAATATGGGAGCAGATTCTCCCAGTTTCTGCAGCTGTGGTTGTAGTTTTCCTAGTTTCAAATCACCTGCGGCCATCCCACTTCCTGCTATGTACAGACGGCGCAGTTCCTGCTGCAATTCAAATAAAATAGTTATACTCATAAACATTTCTCCTAATCCTGTTTATCAATAAAACAAACGTATGATATGGTCAGATGTAACGATGCTTAATGGCTGAGCCGATAATTGATTGTGCTCCAGGTTATACTCAAACATGACTAAAATGGCGTGATTGCTAACATATTGTTGGTTCAACAACGGAAGTAAAGGAGTTGTCGGATGATTCAGCCATGATATATCTGTGAGTCGCAGGTGCTTACCTTGCTTATCTACAAGCAGGAAGCCGTCGTTATCGCTTGCTATATTCGCATAATCTAACAGTACGATTGGATGTTTCTCCGCGAGTGGGTTTTTGATCTGATTTTTGACTAGCTTGACTGCCTCAGGGATAGTTTTACACGCATGTGAACGTATCCTTTCATAATCGTGCTGCTCTGGCAGCTGGTGTACCGCCTCTTCCCAGCGTATGCGGGGGTTCATGTCTCCCGGATAGACGAAAAGCTCTTTCACTTTCAGCACATCATAGGATGAATCTTCTTCCTTGATGTATTTCGAAGCACGGAATGGTCGGTATGTCCGCGTCATCTGAAGATTGCCGTTCTGAAGCTCCATCCAGCAACCTTCGTCGACATACTCACCCCGAGCTTCATCTGTATATGAGCGAAAAAATAGCTGCAGCAGTTCAGCATCTTCCTGCATCCGGCCATGTTCACGGAGCTCCACCAATTGCCAAGCATGCCCAATCCATTCCTCAAGTGTGGAATCAACATCCATCGTTATTTCCGGATTATCTATTTTGCTCTGTAAATAGTCCTTGCTTTTCTTGACCAAAGAATAGAGAATATTTACTCGCTCCATCGCGATCGAATAGGTTGATTCTTTATCCTCAGAGGATTGAAGCACTAGGACCAATTCCCGCAGTGCTGTCTGAATTCCAGGGATATAATAGTTGCCTAACTGCTTCGCCTGCTCTTCCAACGTTTGTAGCATCTTTTTGTCGATGCTCCCTAACCCCAACTGGGTGAGCTGGAGAATGAGTTTCTCTAATATGCCAATCCCTTCTAGCTGAGAGGATATTTTTTTCACCAAAGCTGCTTTATTCGGTTTCCGTTTTTTGATCTCGTCTCCGCTGACCGCTTCTTTTTTCTTTTCTTCACGCTTTTCAGCATTCTCTCTTTTGTCCCTAATATCTTGAGGTATGTCTGTCGTATCGAACGGACTACCCGCTGTATAGGCATACATTAATCCTAAATTGTGTTTGCATGGAAATTGCCGACTGGGACAAGAGCATCGAAATACGGGGGCTTCTGCTTTAATGAAATCAATGGAACAAATGTAAGGCGTACTTCCACTTCCTTTGCATTCTCCAAAAATAAGGGTTTGATCCGGTGAAGTGCATAACGTGGAAAATTTGTTTTTCTTGACTAAATCCTTACCATTTTTAATAGCATTAATATTCAGTGCCAGACTATCTATATAGGACTCTGTTAATTGATTCATCTTCTACCTCTCACATCTAGATTTTATATGCATTAATTCCACGTTCATCATCAATTTCCTTTTAAAATACGTAAAAATGACCAAAAATAGAACGCGGATACTTCGAAATTTGGACAAATAAATGAAAAAAAGAGCCTGATTTCTCAGGCTTCTCTAGCTTTAATGTTGAAGGCTATTTAAATATAACTACAAATTGTTATTTTATGTATAATTGAAATAGAAAGCTTAACAGTCGAACCACATAATTTAAGGAGGATTTATGAAAATCGCGGTAATACTAAATAGATTGTCTATCGTATTTATGTTGTTTTGCTGGATAGCCTTCATTATGCCTTTCTTCTCGCCAGTATTTCGTTTTAATCTGCATTACACCATGTTGCTGGTATTGATTATCGTGTTTTTTATTAGCGTGGTGGGCCTTGCCGGTGTTAAAGATTGGAGGACAGCTCTGTATTCAATACTTGCAATTCTAGGTTCTATTTCCCTATTCTTAATCGAATGTTTGGTCGTATTCGTAGGTAGTCTACTATCTTAAGATATTGTCCCCGATATTGAGAGACTTATCTTCATCTGCCCATAATCAACTGATAAAACCCATAAACGACAAGTAGAAACAGTGCATATATGACAACCATAACAACCCATTTACCGGAACCAGAGCTCAAATGATCACCCGTATAAGCAAATACGAACATCACAGGGATTTTGCCTAATAAGGTTGAAAGTAAAAATATTCTAAATGGGAGTCCAAACACACCAGCATACAAATTGATAAGTGCTGCGGGTACTATAGGAATAATACGTGCAATAAGCAACGCCCAAAATGTATGGTGTTTTATGAACTCATCCGTTCGTCGTAACGAATTGTATCTCTTAAGCAACATTAGTCCCTTGTTAAACAACAAATATCTGAAAATGAAGTATACCATAACTGCAGCCATCGTTGAGGCGGCTATGTTCAACAAACTACCCCATATTACGCCGTACTTCGCTCCAATGACTGCTCCCACCAAACCAAATGGAATGCCAGGGACTGCGGCCAACAAGACGACTAGTAAAAAGACAATGATAAAGCTGTCGTTCTCTTCCTCATCCATCCACTTTATTAAATTCTCTACATTCATAAATATAGCTATTATAGCGACGATATTAACGGATGCAACTATCCATTTGTTAACTCTCATGCAAATATCAATGCCACGCTTTCTTCGTGCTTCGTATTTATTCGACTTAGTAGATCGGCTTTTCAATTATACTACATCTTCAATTAACTACTAATTAACTTCCGTTAACCATTCTAAACAAACGGGAATAAAATCAGCATAGTCATTAAGAGCTTGTATTGTTTTTATTACTTCCCTTACTCCAAGTTCTTGTTCTACGTCATCCGTACACTCTATTCTCAGAGATCGTCTAATATTGTATTCTAACCATCCAAGTTTCCCTTGAAAACCATAATTCAGCACATCAAGCCAGTGATCACAAAACTCTCCTCCGTGATTATGATAAGTACTAATTACTGTACAAAAAGCCTCCTTGCTTAAATTGCCCGTTTCAAAGCCTGACCAATACAAGGCCACATCTATGAGCTCTTGCCAAGGATTTGTAGTTCCTGCTGCTTCCCAGTCAATAAGGATAGGAATATGATTTTCGTCCCATAATACATTCTTTTGGTCTAAATCTCGGTGGCTGATAACCGAATTGTGCATCATTTTTTTCGCTGAAGAGTTAACTTGTGCTTCCCAATGATATAAATTATTCAAGTTGTCTAATAGCAAGGATGACCATTTCAAGCTATCGTATTTTCCTCTTAGGGCATAATCATTCCAATCAATTACCGTTGTATTTGATGCATTAAGGTTTTCGTTTTTATTATCAACAACGATTTGAGAGAAATCGGTTCTATGTATATACGCAAGTATTTCACCAATCTTTTTGCAGCATTCAATATCAATTATGCCTGTTGTTAATGTCTTACCTTGATGCCAAGGAAACACCAAATAATATTGACCTTCAATCTCCTGTAAACTGTCTCCGTTTGATTCGATTGCTGGTAGTGCGTTTATTCCATTTTGATACGCTATGTTTGCAACTTTTTCTGAGAAAGTAAAGTTGTATAAGGCTGTTTCACGCTGCATAATTTGAGGGTTTAATGCTTTCACTGCATACTCACCCTTGTTTGTTTTCAACTGAAACRTTCTATGGAGGAACCCACCAAATACTTGTTCTGGCTCAGTTAGCAATTGCCCAAGATCAAGTTTTGTACATAACATTTCGAAATTTAAACTATAATTAATGTTTCCCATCTTTTAATCTCCTTACGGTTTAGTTCCACTGAATGCGGAGGGTATCCACCTATCAAAATTCTATTTCAGACAATCTGAATGGATTTTGTCCATTCAAACACCCTAAAACTCCATATACTATGCATTTGAATGGAAAAGATACAATCAAATAGGAAGATAGAGACGATTTACCAGCAAAACAGTTGATTAGACTGGATGAAATACAGCCAAATCTCAAGTAAGTCGTTTTATAGTAGGTTTGATTGGATGAAATACAGTCAAACACGACAAATCAAAAGAATGCTTCACCTACTATCTATCCTCTATCATAAATCCATTCAATATTGAGCCCTATTAAAAGATCATTTACCTAGTAATTCATACTTTCCGAGTAAAAAATAGGGTCATCTCGTCAATCTTTGCACATCAAGAATTCTAATGCCCTGCCCGGTTTCATCGTGATAGAGGAAATGAACTTGAACATGGTCAATAAATAATACGCCATTTAAGTGATCAACCTCATGTTGAATGCATCGAGCCAACATATCTTCAGCTTCTAAAGTGACACATTCACCTTTTCGATTTAAGCTGCTCACTTTAACATATTTAGCTCGTTTTACTACACCTAAATATCCTGGAAACGATAAACAACCTTCTGAGCCTGCCTGCTCACCCTTTGCTTCCAAAATTTCAGGATTAATAAGCTCAATCAATCCATCTCCACAGTCCATTACAATCAGTCTCCGAAGGATACCTATTTGAGGTGCAGCCAAACCTGCTCTTCCATCGGTAGCATAAAGAGTATCGGCCATATCATCTAAAAGTTTGATTGTTTTGGGACTACTTATATCGGCCGGTTTCGCGATCTTTCTTAATATGGGGTCTCCAAAAGGAACAATCGTTCTTTCTGCCATTGTCTGCCTCCTAAATCATTAAGCGCCTTTTATATAGGATGGTGTATGTACCCATAGATCACTAGGCGTACATTCCAATGCCGTACAAAGAGCATCTAACGTTTCTGCTTTCATTTGCTTCGGTTGGTCGTTAAGCAGTGCGCTTATGGAAGGAGCAGACAACTCATATCCTGTTTTCTCTTTTAACAATCGAGCTAAAGCTGCACCGGACCAAATCCCTCTATCGGCCATTATCGTTCTTAACATCCAATTTAACATAGGCAACACCTTCCTTAATTAGGTACTGTTTAATTTTATTAGGTACTGCCTAATGTATCACGGTTTACAAATATTATCAATTGGACCTTTCGTTAGCTAAAATAAAAAACTGATGACTAATCTAATTTATGAATCTTAAAAAGAAAAGTGCCGATTCAAATAATCGGCTCTTCAGTGATTGTTCAATTCCTTATTAATAAAATATCATGCCTTAGTTTCAATATTTGCAATTAATTGAGAGTGAATTAGGGTTAGCTGCGATTTAATTTCAGTGGATGAACTTAATTACTGGGTTAGCTCGATCTGCGACCTCCTTTAGGTGATTTAACTGCATAATTTAAAACTAAATCGGCTCAATTTATCTAATAAATCTCATTAGTTTCACATTTTGGTACTAATTTAACATTGTCACTATGCTGACTGAGAAAAATATGTATTTTCATAAGATAAGTGGATATCCTACTGTCCGATTATCAAACAATAGGAGGATAGTCGAAACTACTTAAAGGTGAAAACCTTATTTATCAGTCTCTAAAAGAAAAGAGCCGATTCAATTAATCGGCTCTTCTGTGATCTTCCATTTATATTTAGAATATCTGTGATCTCTTTACACACTAAGAGCCTTTCCGACTCAAAAGCAGAAGTAAGAAGKAAATGATAATAATCGCGTAGGTCCAAGCCCAAGCCATTGACGTATTGCCCGAATCGACTGCAACGTAGATGGCTGTTGGTATCGTCTGTGTTTTACCTGGAATATTACCTGCAATCATCAGCGTTGCTCCGAACTCTCCTAGACCACGTGCAAAGCCAAGAATATAGGCGGTGATAAGCGAGCGAAAAGCTAATGGAATCGTTATGTATCTAAATACCTCCCACTCACTAGCTCCAATTGAACGGCTAGCATCCTCTAAATCACGATCTACGGAAGTGAATCCCACCTTCATGGTTTGGTAGACAAGAGGAAAGGAAACCACAATAGAAGCAACAACGGCAGCCCACCATGAGAAAATAATTGGTGCGTTAAATAGCCATTCAATCCATTCCCCTATCCAGCTTCTCCGTCCTAGCATAACAAGTAATAAAAAACCTACTACTGTTGGGGGGAGAACCAGCGGAAGCATAAATACAGTTTCAAGAACAATTTTACCCTTGAATGAGCGGCGGGACATCCACCATGCAACTGCCACGCCTACCATAACTACCACTACGCTAGAAAGTAATGCGACCTGTAAGGAAATCCGAATAGGTACCCAAAAATCATGCCAGTTCATAGTAGCCACATTTAGTTCGGGACGGAAAATCCATATTTAGTAAACACGTCAAGTGCTTCTTTCGATTGCAAATACGAATAAAAATCCTCGGCTTCTTTGGCGTGCTTAGTTGCTTTTACAATACCAATTGGATATTGAATTGTCTTATAAGTAGCCGCGTCAACTGCAAATACAACCTTTACTTTGTCGGATGTTAGAGCATCGGTTTTATAGACAAAGCCTGCATCGGCATTTCCAGTTTCCACGTATTGCAGCACTTGTCTTACATCTTTTGCTTGTACGGATTTAACCTGCAAAGCATCCCAGAACTTCGCGTTCGTCAGCGCTTCCTTAGCATAGTTGCCAGCAGGCACACTTTCCGGAATGCCAATCGCAACTGTTTTTACTTCCGCTTTCGTTAGATCGTTCATATTTTCAATCGGTGTTTTGCTATCAACTGGAGCCACAACAACAAGCTCGTTTTTCAACAAATTGATTTGTTGGTTTGAATCAATTAGCTGCTTGTCTACAAGTGCTGTCATGTTCTTAACTGCTGCAGACAAGAACAAATCAACTGGCGCCCCTTGCTCTATTTGCTGCTGCAGCGCACCGGACGCACMAAAGTTGAAATTCAACTTCATATTTGGGTTGCTAGCTTCGTAAGACTTTTGAATATCCGTTAATGCATCTGTCATGCTAGCTGCTGCCGAGATCGTCAGCTCAACCGCTTTAACTTGTTGTTGGCTAGGCTCAATTGTACTTTCTACTGAAGCTCCAGTGTTCGCATTTATATTCGTATTTTGTGCAGCGCCGCAGCCTGCAAAAATTAACGTCATTGCAATTACAATAGATACGAACATATAACCTTTAAACATTTTAAACATTTGTGAACCTCCAAAGTTATGTTTAGATATAATTAACTATATCCAGTATGATTATATCTACGATTCGTTCTATTTGTAAATGTTTTTAACAAAACGTCCATTTCTGATATGTTACAATGAAAATTAAAGAAAATAGCTTGTACAGCAATGAAGGAGGAGCATAATGTCCAGCGATTTCTCTTACACGACCGAAGAAATAGCCAAGCTGCTGAAAATATCCAAGCTCACCGTATACGACCTTATCAAGAAAGGCGAGTTGCCCTCTTACCGTGTAGGCAAGCAGATGCGAGTGGACCCGGCCGACCTAGAAGCCTATAAGCAGCGAGCCAAAGGAATACAAACAAATGAACAGCCAAGCCTATTAAACCCTTCCTTGCAAGCATATACACAATCACCCAATACAGGACTCCGTTCCATCGTTATTACAGGTCAGGATCTTAGTCTAGATATTCTAGCGAAGTTTATGGAAAAAAATATGGACGGAATCCGTCCTCTGCGCTCGTATGTAGGCAGCCTTGACAGCTTGATCTCTATGTACCGCGGCGAATCAGACATCGTCAGCACTCATCTTCTTGACGGAGAAACAGGAGAATACAACCTACCTTATATTAAAAGGCTTCTAGTCGGTTCCTCTTACATTGTCGTCAATTTACTTTCTAGATATGCTGGATTATATGTTAAGAAAGGCAATCCTTTGTCGATAATGGACTGGCCTGATTTAGGTGTGCAAGGGTTGCGGATTGCAAATCGAGAGAAAGGCTCTGGTGCTCGCGTCCTACTCGATGAACAGCTTCGACTGCATGGCCTGAAGTCCTCACCTCTCATCGGATATGATCAAGAACAGAGCAATCATCTTGGGGTGGCGTCCAAAGTGGCATCAGGCGAAGCTGATGTAGGCGTAGGCATAGAAAWAGCAGCGTCTATCGTGGGTAATATTGATTTTATCCCGTTAATAAAGGAACGTTATGATCTCGTCTTACTCAAAAACGCTGATAATCAAGCATGGATTCAGTCTCTGCTCCATATTCTCAGATCAGATGAATTCAAGAAGGAGCTTCAATCCATTACAGGCTATGACCTGACGCGAACCGGAGAAATATTACTAGAAACGTAGAGATGATTAAATAATCATCTCCACGATTAGAAATAGGTTCAATGAGACAACAATTCCTGCAACTATCCATGCTACTATCTTAGTCGTAGGTCGATTGACGAGACTTCCCATTAATTTTTTGTTATTAGTAAATATAATGAGTGGAATCAGAGCAAAAGCAATACCAAATGACAAGATCACTTGGCTCGTGATCAATGCTTTTGTTGCATCGATACCACTCCAAATAATAATCAAAGGCGGAATCGTCGTAATAGCTCTGCGTAAGTATAAATTAATCCGTCTCTTTATAAACCCCTGCATGACCACATCTCCCGCCATTGTCCCTACGGAAGCACTCGCAAGACCTGCAATAAGCAGGCTGAGTCCAAACAGCATTGCAGAAAAAGGGCTAACTAATTGACCAAACTGATGAAACGCCACCTCAAGATCATCTACGACCAACCCTTTTTTGAAAAATAATGCCGCAGCAATGATCACCATCGCCATGTTCACTGCTCCAGCTATAGCCATAGCAATGAAAATGTCGATTAGCTCCATTTTATAAATCCGCTTTTTCTCACAACTATTTCGTCCTACAATCCTTCTTTGTGTCAGTGAGGAATGAAGATAAATGGCATGCGGCATCACAGTCGCTCCAAGTATTCCAGCAGCAAGCAAAATACTGTCGACACCTTGGAACTTAGGCGTTACCATGCCCGCGGTAATAGCACCGACATCAGGCTTCGCTAAGATGACTTGGAAAGCAAAGGCTGACGCTACAATCAGGATCATAGCACTGATACCTGCTTCAAGTGTACGTACTCCTCTACGCTGCAGCTCCAGTATGGCAAATGAACCTACGGCGGTTATCAAAGCTGCAGCCAGCATCGGTATGTCAAATAGCAAGTAAAGTCCTAACGCTGCTCCAATGAATTCTGCTAAGTCGGTCGCGATGATTACAATCTCACTCTGGATCCAAAGAAATAATGAAACTTTTTTCGGGAACCGTTCGCGAGCTACTTCAGGAAGGTTTTTACCGGTGGCAATTCCAAGCTTGGCTGATAAAGACTGAATTAATACAGCCATTAAATTAGAGAATACAATGACCCATAACAAAAGATACCCGTATTGCGATCCTGCAGTAATATTCGTAGCAAAGTTGCCTGGATCAAGATAAGCAACAGATGCGATAAAAGCTGGACCAAGGAATGGAAGCAGCTTTGACAAGCCTCTGCCTCTTCCCTTCAATACAGACTCCGTATTCAAGGTATCTCGTTGGTTATTTAATACTAGTTGACTTTCACTTTGATGATTCTTATGTCTATACATAGGTGTTCCCCCAAACCGGTTTGTCTTTGTGCAAATATTTTTACCTAATGCAACTTTAATGCGATTATATGCCTATAATGTTTAAATGTAAACAGCCAATAGCTGACTGATGACTTTTCATTTTTGTTAACTTTATATTTCATCCTAGTAGAATCTTATGATCTTACGCTCACTTTCGTGAATTCGAGTTCAATTATTTCTAATAACAAATACGAATCTACTTCGATAAGCACTTCTATAGAAAAACGAAAAAACCCTCGCGGAAGCAATGGTTCTTTCGTTTTATTCGTTTTATTTTTTCAAAGCATTAAACCTCAACCACATTTTATAAAGCTTTAAACATCCCCATTATAGGCATAATCGATTTAAGCAAATTCATTCCAATACGAATATTAGGGATCATTCCGTTAATAAAACCGAGCATGTTTGTTCCATTTTTCAGAGCTGACTCGCTAAAAAAAGAATCGAAAAAACCTGATATTTGAGCCTTTTCTCTACTATCGAT
>NZ_JBFUHJ010000176.1:0-10180 GCF_056402455.1 Paenibacillus sp. P4_A7
GAGCAACAGCTGGTCCATACAGTGACATGGTGAGCAAAGCGATTAAGCCTCTGATGGAGGAGAAAGGCTACAAGATCGAGATTGTTGAGTTCAACGATTATGTTCAGCCGAACAAATCACTTGATAACGGATCGATCGACGCCAACCTATTCCAGCACATTATTTATTTGAACAAGTTTTCTCAGGATAATAAGCTTGAACTAAGCGCTGTTAGTAGTGTCCCAACTGCGCCAATGGGCCTTTACTCGAATAAAATTAAATCCATTGATGATATTAAAGAAGGAAGTACGCTTACGATTGCGAATGACCCTGCCAACCTAGCACGCTCGCTTCTGCTGCTTCAGGATATTGGGCTCGTTACAATCAAAAAGGATGCAGATCCAGCGACGATTTCCGATAAGGATATCGAGACTAATGTTAAGAATCTTAAAATAACGTCGCTCGAGGCTGCCCAGCTTCCACGGACGCTGGACAGCTCCGATCTAGCTGTTGTTGCGGGCAACTTCGCCCTTGCAGCGGGTATGGACCTGACAAGTTCTTTGCAGCTTGAGAACATGGCTGAAAACTACCGTAACGTTGTAGCTGTTAGAACTAAAGATGCTGAAAGCCAAATGGCCAAGGATCTGAAGGAAGTTATTGAGTCTGCGGCATTCGAGAAAACGATGGACGAGCAATTCCAAGGCTTCTCGAAACCGGAATGGATGACGAAATAAGGGAACGAATAAAATAAGACCGTGCTGCTCATGCAGCACGGTCTTATTTTATTCAGCGATTTGCTTAATTCGTTCGATTGGCTTCTTAGGATATGATTACAGTATCGCGAGCTACATGCTGATTTATAATTTTTGATAGTGATTTAAGAGATTCTCTACTTTATCTTGGATCATTTGTTTTAATGATCCAGGCTTCACGGATATAACATAATGTCCATATCTCATTAAATAGTTAGCTATAAACTCTTCTTCTCCCAGATTATAGAATCCCTTAATGACTGTTTTATTACCATTTTCTAATTTCATAGAAGGATAATGTTCTTTATAAAAAATATCCTTGGCTTGTTCTAAAATCTCTACTTCAAAGTCAATACTCTTCTCAGATTGATAAATTTCTAATGAACGACTAAGGAGTTCATCTATAGATAAGTGAGATTTGATTTCCTCTTCTTCTATACGGATTATTCTATCGCATCTGAAAACTCTATATTTATTTGTATTTAACTCTATTCCAGTAGCATACCATTGACCAAACCTAGCGGATATTTTGAAAAATTGAACATGGTAACTTTTTGCCTGATTATCTTTTAAATATTGAATCTTACAGCTGCTCTCATTAAGAATGCTTTCTAGAATTTTATCTAAAAAACGACTGACATTATGATGCTGATAGATTTCAAATTGTAGGACTTTTTTCATTTGGTGAATCTGATTTATTTGTTTTTTGGAAAGACAGTTTTCAAACTTTTCATTTAGATGATTAACACTTACATGAAATGGTGTTGATTGATAAGATTCTAACGTCAACATGGCAAAGTACAGAGCATACACTTCATCTATAGTAAAAATAATGGGGGATAACAATCTATTTTTTAAGATACCATATCGTCCATGTCTGCCATGTTCCGAATAAATAGGCATACCTAATTGTTCTAATGAGCTAATATCACGTAGAGCCGTACTTTTTGAAATATTGTATTTATCCATTAGGTCATTTAAATTAAAGAACTCTCGACTGTTTAAGTATCTGGTCATGTCATTTAGTCTTTCTAATTTCTTCATAAATATATCTCCTTATAAAGGTGTCATATTTTGATACCTTTATCTATTATGATAAGTTCAAGGTCATATATCAAATATAAGATATCTACCTAGGATGATTATATAAAAGGAGAATGATACCATGAGTACAACACTAGAAATAGCTATTTTCTTATCCATGAACGGAAGAGCAAAAGAAGCTATAAATTTTTACAAGAACCATTTTAACGCAGAGGAATTGTTACTTGTAACTTATGAAGACCTGGCAAAACGTGACAACTCCATTCAGCTTACTGATGAGAATAAGAATTATATTTCTCACTCTGTCTTATCAATCGGAAAAACAAAAGTCATGATAGCAGAAGATACAATGAATACCAGTGAAGCATACACAGTTGGTAATAACACTTCATTTTGCATTCAAAGTGCTGACTTAGCGGAAATTGAACATTTTTATAAGAGCTTAATTACAGATGATCGAGTGAAAATCATTGTTCCTTTATCAAATAATGTATTTAGCAAAGCATATGGTATTATTGAAGACCCGTTCGGTATTCAAATTCAATTAATGTTTGATGATAGATTACAATAAAGAACACACGTATAGCTTGTTCTCACTGTCTACTCAACACATGTGGAGTGTATAATATTGATGGTACGAAAAAAGATGTGACAGTACCGCTAAAGATAGGCAGGGATGCAGGCGATTCGCAAAGCGAATAATTTAGTGCGATCCTTGAGAAGAAAAAAAAGATATTTATAAAATATTGAGGTTTAATGAAAGATGAGGGTTCATGTTATGCCAAAAAACGATAATATGCTGGCAATTCTATGGATGCTGAATTCGGGCGTAAAAATGACTGCAAAACAAATATCCGAAAAGTTAGAAATAAATATAAGGACAGTTTATCGGTATATTGATGCACTATGTGCCAGTGGAGTGCCTATAATATCCGACGCAGGTCATAATGGCGGGTATAGCTTGCTGAATAATTTTATCAGTGCACCTCTGCTATTTGATATTGAAGAAAAAAAGGCACTCCTTCATGCTGCTGTTTTTGCAAAAGAAGCCGGATACCCTTTGAGTGAGGCATTAGGCAATGCGACATCAAAATTGAAAATGTATTCGAATCAGGAGCAGGAAAGTATTCTTAGCCGTCAATTAGCCGGATTTGAAGTTATAAACCGCATGGGAAACCCTACTGTTCAGCCGGTATTGGCGGAATTGGAGCAGGCTGTAGCAAACGAATTCTCTGTAGAAATTGATTATCGCACAAGCCATGAAGAACAACCAAAGAATAGGGTGATAGACCCCTATGGAATGGTTTACTGGAACAATAAATGGTATACTGTTGCATTTTGCCACCTAAGAAATGAGATGCGCAGCTTTCGGGCAGATCGGATTCAACAAATCAAGCGTACACAAATCATATTTAAGCGTTCCGAAGCTTTTTCGGCCCGTGAATTTTTTATGCAAAATCTGTTACCTGATTTGGTGGGCAAGGACGGGTTAATTTCTTTAATTATCGGAGGCAGGTCAGAGGCACTCGATGACTTATGCCTGCATTGGTTTTTGGGGCATCATCTGAAAGAGCGGACATCAAATCAAGCAATCTTTTTACTTGAGGAAAAATCAATTCATATATATGTCCCTTATTTTCTCCTATCCTACGGGAAATCCATTCAAGTAATCGAACCACAGAGTTTGAAGGAAAAACTTGTTGCTGTTGCGTCGGAGTTAATGGAATATTATCAACTTTAATAGCTTCACTGACAGCAGATGTCAGTGAAGCTATTTTATAATGATGATAATCATTGATTACCGATGGATGGTTGGTATCACTTGATGAATTGTAAAATAAGGAGAACTTGCAAATGAATAATACGGTATATCTTTATGTGTTTGACACAATGGCAGATTGGGAAATAGGTTACTTAACTGCCGAGCTGAACTCGGGAAGATATTATAAAAAGGGGCTGGCCCCATCAAAAATAGTTACCGTGGGAATTGAAAAGACTCCTGTAACTACAATGGGCGGGTTGAAAATACTGCCTGACATCAAACTGGATGAGTGCAGCATTGAAAGCACAGATACATTGATTTTACCAGGTGGAGATACATGGACAGAAACAATTCACCAACCCATCTTAAAAATCGCCCAGAGGTGTTTAAAGGAAGGTATATTGGTTGCAGCGATTTGTGGTGCTACAATGGCACTTGCCCAGACAGGATTGCTGAATTCCCGCCCGCATACAAGCAATGATCTGGAATACCTTAAAATGATCTGTCCCACTTACACGGGCGAAAAGTATTACAAAATGGAGTCTGTTGTAACTGATGGAAAACTGATCACTGCATCTGGAATAGCTCCGTTGGAATTTTCTGTACACGTCTTGAGAGCTCTGGGTGTGTTTTCTTCAAAAACATTAGATGCCTGGTATAGTCTTAATAAGACTCATGAATCCAAGTATTTCTATGAGTTGATGAATACAATCCAATGAAGGTATAAGCATAAAATTGATAGGTTATGATCATTTAAAGGAGGAGTAAAAATGACTGAAAGCAGAGAATATATGGGAGTGTCAGGTAAATATACAAAGAATGGAACACCCAACGGCTGTACATCTATTACCCCATTTATAACAGTGAAGAATCCTTCTGAAGCAATAGAGTTCTATAAAACTGTTTTCAATGCAAGGGTTAAGGATATTACTGAATATCCTGATGGAAATGGGGATATTATAATTGCTCATGCGGAATTAGATTTTGGAAATGGTTTTTTGCAGCTGGGAGCAGCGAATCCGGCATATAACTTGGCCTTGCCGCCAGATGAAGACAATGCGTGTTATTCTTTAGGAATTTACGTAATTAATGTTGATCATGTACTTGAAAATGCGGTAGCAAGAGGAGCAAAAGTAAGGGAACCGGTTGTAAGCTTTGTTTCAGGTGATCGATTCGGAAGTATATTGGATCCTTTTGGAGTAAGATGGTCTATTATGACTAGGATTGAGGATTTGTCAGAAGAAGAAAGTAGTCGGAGGGTTGCTGAATGGGCCAAAAGCTTTAGTGGAGAATAAATGCAATAACTGTTTTAATAAAAGTGCTAAAAGTGACAATTTGCTGAAATGATGTAATAGAAATGCTGGTGCCAAATAGTTGGCGAAAATAGAAACTTCAAAATTTTGAGGTTGAAAAAGCAATCTTTCGAAAATATACCGTGTCGCCAAGGGGCTATCAGTCCAGCTTCATACGGCATCATTATCACCGCCACAAGGCATGTAGAGTGCTATGTGTCGGTAGTGAAAAAGCATTGATATATCACCACATTTACCCATTATTTAAATTGAAAAAGCTTAAGTTGGAGATTCCGCTTGGGCTTTTTTTTCTTTGGTTGAAATGCTTGCAGAATCCTTCCACGCAGCTAGAGTTGGTATAGCAGCGGACGGCAGTATTGCGATCATTATAACTTCAAAAATCCGTTGTTGTTGGGCCTTAGGTTGCCCCCCCCCTTCCATTTTGTCAATATTAAGCTTGCTTAATATTGATAGTGCTGAATGAATAGTGTTGCTAAAAGCTTCGCCGCAACTCTGTCTGGTTAATGGAGCCGCTTGAAATAGTTGATTTACCGTGGTTATATGAAGGGATAGAAATCATAATCGAAATTTCCAATGCAGGGAGGCAGCAGCTCTGATGAAACATAGAATGGACAAATGGAAACGGCAGTGGCAGTGGCTTGTTCAGGCCCTGGAGCAGAAGGGGGCAAAAACCTTTATTACGATTGATCATCCTGCACCAGAAGAGGGAATTGCTGAAGCTGAAACCCGGTTGGGAATGCGGTTGCCGGAGGATTTCCGCTCACTGCTGAAGGATGGCTCCGGCAAAGTATTAGTATACTGGAGCTTACCGTGTGGGACGATTAAACCTTTTGATGTGAGCGGAGAAATAGGCTGGGGTACAGATCAGTTGGGTTTCTTCGATTTTGCCGATGAGGAAATGGAGGGACAACGGCAGTATCTGACCTTTCATCTGGCTGGAAACGGGGATGAATTACTGCTGGACCTGGGCAGTCCGTCCGGAACTTCCGTTGTGCATTGGGCACATGAGACGGCAGAATTCCGGATCCTTGCGCCATCCATGACGGCTTTTGTAGACCGAATTACAGAACTGGGTTGCGTCGGAGCGGAGGAATGGCAGTATCCGTATTTTTGCGGTGAATTCGGCCTGGATCCGGAGAGCGGGTATAGCAGACGCTGGAAGGCATGGCTGCACCAATACCTAACGCTTACACTGGAACAGGCCCAGGAGGAGCTTCCGCTGCTCATCACCTATACAGAGATGAACAGGTTGGACAAGGAGGTGGCAGAAGCCTTTGCCCGCTATGATGGGGAGGCAGTGCTGCAAGCCTGGTTGAAGCGAGCCAGGGCAGAGCAAGATCCCGATAATATAGATGCTTTAATACGCTGTGCAGGTGATATTCTTAAGGAGGAAGCATCTGATTTTGTGCGCTCATTGTGGTCGGAAGCTCCAGCGGTTAAAGTTAGCCACTCTCTTCGTGCTTATCTTTCTGCACGCTGTCTGCCGGAAGGTGAAGGGCTTAAACTGGTCTTGGAAACGTTGGATGCGTCTACGAAACAGAATAAGCTGAGTGGTTATGAAGCGAATTCACTGCTCCAGCCTTTTGGCAGCCGCAGGGTGCTGGAGTGGATGGAGGACAAGGTGTCTTTTCCTTATGGCGGCTGGGATACGTTGTATGTCCATTCACGGCCTTCAGTATCCGACATCGTGCATTGGCTCAGTGCCAAGGATGTACAGCGTCAGATTGTCATTTCGGCGTTATCCAGCCTGCCGGAGGATTACGTGCTGTTCATTAGTCATGTGGACGCACAGCAGGTCCGCAGCTTGCTAGAGCAGGCGTTGGGCACAGCTGTGCTTAAAAAAGAAAAGCAAGCCGTCCGTGATGCGCTGGAACGGCTTGCTTAAGCTCCATGGGAACCTATAATAGGGATTGTGGGGTATCTACAACCCGCATTTTGCAAGTAGGAGAATTTTTCGCAATATGAGAGGTGACATGGTGGACAAGATAGAGATGGTATTGACCAAACAGGGAAAGACTTTTAAAGATTATCGGCATTTAACTATTACGGAAGCAACAGAGATTTGTATCCTTAATGTCATTAAAGGCAGACTATATCCCGACAAGAAGACGATGAACCCGACATACGAGTCATATCCCGTCAAGCAGGAAGCAATCGATCGGCTGAAGGAACTGGCTGATGAACTGGAAAATAAAGGTTTTGTGGAAGAGCCGAGAGATGTCTTATTTCAGATCGCGGAAAAAGAAATATACGTGTACGACAAAGCGAAATGGCACTACGAAGGCGACTTTCCGCAAGAACTGGATTACATCCAAGCCTATGTTCCGACGGGCATGTTCATAGCCTGGGTGGTCATAAATGATCTGGTCGGCAAACGAAGCCGCAAGGACGATGCA
This sequence comes from Paenibacillus sp. P4_A7, assembly GCF_056402455.1. Lineage (NCBI taxonomy): Bacteria > Bacillati > Bacillota > Bacilli > Caryophanales > Paenibacillaceae > Paenibacillus > Paenibacillus sp. P4_A7. The sequence goes on from NZ_JBFUHJ010000176.1 coordinate 7,247, forward strand.
TCGGAAATCGAGCTTGTCAAAAGGAACGAAATGACAGGCGCTCAATTTTATCGTACAAACTGGGATGGCGTGTTGAGCTCGAACGAATTGTCGGATGAAGCAGATGCGTTTGCTCGCGAATATCTCGATATCCAAAACGACATATATACGGCTGTTGATTTCACGAACGTATTGGCGGCCGGCTTGCCGACGATCTACCATGTAGAAGATTCAATTGAAAACTATCACATAATCGAGCCGATGATTACGGAGCGTTACCGAGACTGGAAACGTCGCAAAAAATCGGAAACCGCGGCTAGTTTAAAAAGTAAATGATCTATCAACGCAGTGATGGGCAACCAGACATGCAGAATCGCTGCAGCTTGCGAATCATAGATATTCAAGTCTGAAGGGATTGAGCATTTCGCGTCTCTTTATGAATTTCATCATTGCGGATATACATAGATTAGTTAAGGAAGAAGCGGGGAGGGAAGATAATTCCGTCCCTGTTTCGTGATAAATCTTTGCTGTAATTATTTCATTGTTATAAGTCCTCTATTCCCTGGGAATGCATGTCAAATATTTTGTGAAAACTCATTAATAGGTACTCCCCCGAGGGAGATCGCCTTTTCACTCCATTACAGAATATGCCAAATGCACCCAAAGCTCTGTGCAAGACGTATAACAGAGAATTACGAGGAGGCAAAATGATGAAATCAACAGATACGAGGCAGCAACTTGAAACGGAATTACAGGAAGTCGAAGCATGGGAACGGGATCAGAAGGATTTATGGTTCTGGGAAAAGCTTGGTAGACTTCCCTTTATGCTGCTTGATAAACTTACACCCAAATTTATTCAGAAGAAGATTGGGCAAGCGGTCGATGAGATCGGTGGATATGTTCAGAATGGGGGGCGATATCTGGTTTCGGAGAAAGGTGTGCTGGAGCATGTTCAAAAAAATGCAATAGCCTCATTTCAATCTGACTCTAGTGGTGTCGAATCAGTCGGACCGGCTGAACCGCTAACCCTGGATAAATGCTCCCTTTTGCCAATAGCGGTCATGAATAAGACATCAGATCAGCTGTCGGCGAGTCGTTCCTCTATAGCCGCCATCCAAGGCGCAACGACAGGTTTCGGCGGCTTTCTCACTCTAGCAGTTGATATTCCGGCAATATTAGGCCTTTCGTTAAAAATTATTCAAGAAATCGCAATCAGTTACGGCTACGATCCGAAGCTGAAGGAAGAACGTATATTTGCAGTCAAAGTCATGCAGTTCGCTTCTTCTGATATTGTTGGTAAAAAAGCAATCCTTGAGGAACTCGGCGCTTACGGCAGTGAGAATCACAAGCAGCAGATGATATCCCAACTACAGGGATGGCAGGAGGTTGTTGCTGTCTATCGCGATAATTTTGGTTGGAAGAAACTGTTTCAACTTATACCAGTAGCAGGAATGCTCTTCGGTGCCCTCATTAATAAGGGAATACTGAACGATGTGGCAGAAGCCGCCAAAATGCTATATCGTAAAAGAAGAGCGATACAAAAGTTAGAAGCTTTAGGAGAATAGGGAACAGCATACGAACAAATGAGAATGATTAAAAAAGCGATCGCCCTCTACTGTGCCATCTCGGCATGTTGGAGGGCGATCTTTTGTTTGGATTATTATCGAGATCCGGCTGCCGTACCTATTATTTTCCCCAAAGATTTCGAAATAATTTATTGCCAAAAGAAACAATAAGAAATATAATACTATTAAAACATAAGTTAAACGAAACATAAAAGAAAACTAAAAACAAGTTAACGCTTGTTGAGGAAAGTGAGATGAAAAGAATGAAATCAGTGAAGAGCTCATTGTTTCAGCTATTAGGCAAAGAATATATGGAATCAACAATGGCTGGAGCCGCTTTTCTTTCTGATCTGAATGTCTCGGAAGTGGAGAAAATAGCGAATGAAGAAATTGAGTTCATGCCCGAGGCGTATGTAACAAAAATGGATGGTTTGTTAACGAAGGTGGGAACACAGGTTGTTCCTGAAATAAAACATTCGATTCCGGGCGCGCCGACGAATGCTTTTAGAGCGGCAGCCAATTTGAAAGCTAGCCCTCTTGGGGGACTAGGTTATCTAAGATTAGGGGAGGATGGGAAGCTTTATCTTGCGGCCAAAAGCGAGCATTACCATACACCTCTGGGGCATAATTTCCCCGGTTACCAACTGATTGATAATGCTAGACGACTCGGTATTACCAATGCAACACATAACAACACACGGGGATATATTACACGTTTGCTGGAAAGGGAGCTTATTCGAACAGTGAACGGTTTAGGTCTAGAGGAAACCGACGCGTTGGAAAACATATTGGTTAACCAGGAGCCCCATGTCCTCAACCGTGTGATCAACTTGGAAACGGGAACATTAGCCTGTGAAGCTGCTATTAAAATGATGCTTGCGAGGTTTTACAAGCTTGACCATACGTTCCCGGAACCCGAATTTATGGATAGGATTCCCGTCTTTTTAGTCATGGCCGACAATGATGGGGGGGCAAAAGCGAACTATCATGGAACGACTGTTATTGCCCAGACTCTGCGTGACTTGTGGCCTGATATGTATGAAAAGATGAGTAATGCGGGGATTTTGAAAGCTTGTCCGGTAAGACTTAACGACATCGAGGACTTTAAGGCGAAATTCGAACAATATAATAAACCTCCATATAAGGTAGCTGGATTCCTTCATGAAATTATTATGATGAACTATGGAGGCATCAAACTTGAAGAGCAATATTTAAAACAAGCATACGAGCTTTGTCATGCTAACAATACCCCAGTGATGTGCGATGAGATTCAATCCTGTATGTGGTATCCCGGTATGTATCTGTTTAGGGAATATGGCTTGAATCCTGACTTTGTGGTCGTAGGAAAAGGATTTCCTGGAGGGCAGTATCCAGCTTCCCGCGTAATTAC
>NZ_JBFUHJ010000177.1:0-10075 GCF_056402455.1 Paenibacillus sp. P4_A7
CCAATTAGTCTATACGCTTTTTCGTATAAATTCATCAARCCTTGTATTTTGCGCTGATCGCCTTCAGCTAAGGGCTTATACAGGCTATATATAATCGCAGTATCAAAACCTAAATTCGCAAGAGATAATAGAGTCAATATATTTGTGAATAGCCCATTAACACCCAAGTATTCGATACCGAGTGTCGCAATGAATACCGTTCTTACGACTATCCCCATAACAGAGCCGATGACTTGACCAGAAAGCCCAAATAGCATATTTTTGATGGAGTTTTGTATTCTCATATCATATCCTTTTTAACGAGAATTCATCATTATTCTATTTAGCTTCGTTGCAATTTTCCTTTTGATTATAGGGAAAAATTTGGTCAAACGATATTTAAGCAACGCTTTTTTACGTTCTGCTTCAAAATCATAATCCAAATACCAGTCAAGCAGTTCCTTAAAGATAACCTTGTCCTTATTCGCTATCATTCTTTCTTGTGTTTTTTTCCAATAAATTGCGATAAACGTATCCGTTAAAAACTTCACTTCTCTCTCTAAAAAGAGCTTAAGATGAGTAGAAAAAGGATACGGTATATTAAAACCAAAATTTTCAGGATTTTCTCCTTCAGCGACAATACCTAATATCGTTCTTAAACATTTTTCACAATTGCAGCAGTTCTCTTTATTTTTGAAGCACACTCTAATTGATAAGGGTTCTTTAGTTACTAAATAATGATCAACAACAACCCTCACTTTGTCCTGTCTGGTCAATTCGAAACCATCATGAAAAACTTTTCCGGATGCATATCTAATTTCATTGTCAACTGTCGGGTCAGATGCACAAGAGGTTTTAAATAACGGAGTGTTCGAGCTGGCTATATACAAGCAATCAATTTTTAGCTTATATGCAATAGGAATGGCAGCAGAAATAATGGCCAAACCATGATGCAATCCATGCCACCAGCTGTCACCTAATCTCTTTCTGAAATCATAGTCTATATTGCTTGCAATAATAAAAGTTCCGTAATTTGATTGAATCAGGATGTTCTCTAACCCATGCTTCTCAGCAAACGAAACCACATTTTCTTTATCCGAGTCCCACACCTCACTCATCTGTATTTCATCATCATGCCACCCATATTCTGTAATCAACAATGGTTTTTTATGTTTAATTCGTGTGAAAGTAGTTACTGCATCCAGACCACCGCTAAAGAAAGAAGCAGCTTCATGTGTTGGAATATACTTGTTTTCATTTATACTGCTTACTATGAGTGATCCATGAAAAGGAACATTAGGAAACATCATTTGATAAGCAGCTTTCACATTCGTTAAACAATCAAAAAAGGACTTATCTAAGTCCTTTACTTTTAGAGATGAGTTTGTAATCCATATCAGTGGAATGACATTTGATACAAACGGTATTGCTAATATACTATTCGGAATTTCGGACAGGTCATGGTTGTATTCAAGAAACATGTGATTATTCTTATTAAAATACTTTTGCAAATCACCCTGAATGCTGAAAAAATAGTCTACTCTATTCTTATCTACAACTATGTTATCTAGTGTAATTCCGTTCATATTGGCCTCCAATTTAGCAGTTCATAATTATTCTTTCTTATATGCAGAGTTTTTAATTGATGTGCTTAGTTTACGAACTGGCTTAGCCACTTCTCTACATTTTCAAAGTTAACATTTACTTTTGTAATAATTTCCGAGTTAATTAACTTTTCAAGATGATCAATTTCTTCTCTATCAATAATATTCAGATTATAGGATTCATTCATTCCACGTGCTCTTTCATCAATAGCAATAATAATAGAACGCTTCTTATGTCGAAGTGCATATATCCCTGCATGCAATCGCGTTCCCACAAAGTCAACATCGGTTTTGAGAATCATTTCATACTCGTCAACAGATGGAGGAATAACCTTTATATTTTCTGTTCTACTGAGAGATTTAAAATAACTTAAGTCTCCTGATCCTTGTACCCAAAAATAAACAGTTTTATAATTTTTATTAAGTATATCAATCAATAATTGATCTTTAACCAGGTTCTTAGAGTAATCAGTTAGTGTAAAAATAACCGACTCTGCTTTTTTAGTTGGAATTTCTTTGCAAAACTGAGGCGTGAGCGACCACATTGTAGGACAACCTGTATTCAGTACTTTTAACCCCATTTCTTCCAGAAACCTTTTTGTCCTTTCATCTCTGACACTATGGATAAAGTTATGAGACAAAACTTTAGTATAAAGTTTTTTGGTGTAATTCGTAATTTCAGTTCCTTTACCTGCACCGACTCCGACGAGTACACTTTCCCTTAATGGACCGTAGTTAAACATATTTATATTCCACTGCGGAAAACGATTAAGCATATCCATCGTTAACAAATTTGTCCCGCATACGAACTTATATTTTGCATTACTATATAAATTTTGTGCGTAAGATCTTCTTATAACCTGATACCAATGAAAAGGCGGGACATGAGTTGGTAAGGTCACTACAAATTTATTTTCCGTTATAGGTCTCAACTGATTTCGCGCGCACTTCATGATGATTTCATCACCCTTGTTAAGAGATCCTACGGATGTGTCTAGCAGTAATATATTTTCCATTAATATAATTCCTCCTGATATAGTTATTATAAAGTTCTTAATAAAGAACAAGTGAGCAAAAAAAATAAGGTATTCACTAAAATACCAATTCATTTCAACTTAAAAATTATCTCTTATTACATATTAGTTCTTTATAGTGAACACGTCAATACGAATATTATTCTTCTTTACTAAATCGATCTAGTCCGAGACTAGATTCAACAGACTTTCCGCTCTCCCGTTTCTATTCATAAGATAACGTAGTCACGTGTGACTTTAACTTAATGATTGAAGCTGAGGGAGGACTTCTTCTGTGTCCATGTACCCGTTCGGATTTGCATATTGCCACCGCCAGGAATCAGCACACATCTCCTCAATACCTTTAGCAGCAAACCAATCTAGTTCTTTATTAGCTTTAGTTGTATCTGCATAGCATTTGGCTACATCGCCTGATCTGCGATTAATAATCCGATACGGAATGTGACGACCTGACACTTTCTCGAAGGCAAAAATCATTTCCAGCACACTATAACCCCTGCCTGTTCCTAAGTTATAAACACCAACACCTGTTTTATCAATAACTTGTTTAAGAGCCTTTAAGTGCCCGTTAGCAAGATCAACTACATGTATATAATCTCTGACGCCAGTTCCATCAATTGTTGGATAATCACCGCCAAATATACTGACTTCATTCAGCCTTCCTACGGCGACTTGTGAAATGTACGGTAACAAGTTATTCGGAATACCGCTTGGATTTTCCCCGATTCTTCCACTTAYATGTGCCCCAATTGGGTTAAAGTATCGTAGAATCGAAATTCCCCATCCCGAATCCGATTTGGCTAGATCCTGTAATATTTGTTCCAGCATGAGTTTTGTATGCCCATATGGATTTGTTGCAGCAAGAGGAAAATCTTCTGAAATAGGAACTTGCTCGGGCAATCCGTATACTGTGGCTGATGAGCTAAATACAAGCCTCTTAACCTCGTATTTCTTCATAACCTCACACAACACTAAAGTACTCGTTATGTTGGTATAATAATAAGAAAGAGGCAATCGAACAGACTCACCTACAGCCTTAAGACCAGCCAAATGAATGACTGCTTCAAAGGAGTGTCGTTTAAAGATATCGTCTAGTCCTTCTTCATTCAGAAGATCTAATTTGTAAAAAGTAAACGATTTATTTGTTATTTCAACTAGTCTCTTTAATACTATCTCATTACTGTTGGACAAATTATCAACAATCACAACTTCATAATCAGACTCAAGAAGTTCTACACAAATATGGCTTCCGATATACCCCGCACCGCCAGTAATTAATATAGCCATTTAAAAAGCCTCCTTTCATTATTTAACGAATCTTAAACGATAATATTGTAAAGTTTGTCCAGCTCATTACTATTACTATAATCTTTATCCTTAATGTTACTGCTCAATATATTTCTCAGTTCATTATCTTCATATAATCGCTCTATAGCATCCGCGATTCCACACGGGCTTAATTTACAAATTATTCCATCAAATCCATCAATGACTTGACTTGATGAAGTTGGATAATCCGTTATGATAATCGGTTTTCCTAGTATTTGAGCTTCTGTAACCGTTACTGCTTTCCCCTCGTATCTCGAAGGCTGCACATATAAATCACAGCTTTTTATATATGGATAAGGATTAGCCTTTTTACCTAACAGAGCAAATTGATCAACCAAGTTATATTTAGCAATCAACGCCTTAAGCTCCACCTCAAACCCGCCATCTCCAACCACATACCATTTTATAAATGTCAAACCTCTATCATGCAACATCCTTAGTGCTTCTATAGCCATATCGAATCCCTTGACGTAGGAGAGCCTACCAACCGATACTATATTAAAGGTTGTCTCTGCTATTTCAGAAGTTTTTTTATCTTCAATTGCCATTTTTTTAATGAAAGCAGGTGATGTAATATTTTCTATTTGTGTGATTTTGTTTATTAATGAGGGATATTTGCTCAGAAAGGACTCCGTGCAGGCGGTTGATATGGAAGCAATATAATCAAATTTGTTCCAAACGGCTAAGTCGAGTTTATTATCAATTTCTAGCTGGCTATAGTCCGTATGAATCCAAGCAACCTTCGTCCTAGACCTCACTTTGTTCGCGATTATGTCATGAGGCCATGCGTAACTAATCGTAAGGTCATACATTTTTTTTTGTGGAGGAATGAAATAGGTCGTATATTTAGTAGCAAGCTGCATTTGAATGTATCCCGATCCTTCATTAAGCTTTCTTGCTTTGGATTTTAATTGAGCAATGTTCTTGGACATGATTCGAATAACAGATGCTATATAGTGACCTTCCCTTATACATTGGATAACAGGCTTACGGAACACAGTGTACTTACTTATTTCTGGTAGCACATTCACTTTTTCTGGTATTAGACTCATAAAATCACCCTTGTGACTGAAGATCAATAGATCTACTTGGTATGAATCATAATCAAAGCTTTCCAGCATATTAATAAGACTTCTCTCAATACCGCCTATTTCCATATCATATACAGATATCAAAATTTGCTTTTTCATACGGTTTCCTTTACTTGTAATAATGTATTTTTTGCAGCCTTAGAGTCTTTGTAACTAATAAATTTGTTCTCTCTCTTATTTAGAAATAACGTATCGGCAGGGATATTTCCCTTTACAATACTACCTGCTGCGATCACAGCATGGTCTCCAATTATTGTGTCTCTTAATATGACTACATTTGAGCCGATCCAGACGTTACTTCCTATAATTACCTCACCTTTAATAAGATGCTCCTCGGATGATCCCTTGTAGTTGTGATCATGATCGTTGATACATACATTTGGGGCAATCTTTGTGTTTCTTCCAATAGTTATTTTGCTCACGCAGTTTATAGTGCAGTTATCATTTATAAATACATTTTCACCTAACAGTAACTCACCTTCAAAATCCATCCTAATACTTACATTTTTCCTTATAAAAACAAATTTCCCAATTGAAAGTTTGCTTTTCTTATTAAAAATTTCAATCGTACTGTTAGCCTGTAAGGTGAATATAGAAGCTCGAATGTTTTTGAAATATAACAACCTGTAAGACAAGCCTCTTAATACACCTATCAGTTGTGACAGATTCATAGTAGCAGTACTTATCAAACCTCTACTTCGGTATTGTATAAGTACTGTTTTGACTATTTTTATTAAAACCYCCATCACTATTCTCCTTCTATTTACCGTTCTACTATTTATCAATCTCATTACCTAACTTCCTATCCTCCACTTTCCCTAATTTTCTCCAAGTCCACAAAAATGGCCGTAATGGAAAATACAGAAAATGAAGTGACTTCGGCAAAGGCAGTGTTTCTGCATCCTCGGGGTAAGGGTAAAGAAAGCTTGCAATGAATATTATTTTCTGACGAAGTGTAAGTAAAGAGAATAAGTAGCGGCTATGATACTTTTTCACATCCTCAGGCACAGGCGGAGAATGTAAATTCACCATCCTTTGCACATAAAATATGGCATCCTCAGCTAACCATTGTGCCCTCCTACCTGTGAGCAGCGGCATCATCTCTTCCCGCAGTGGTACCGATAGCAGCCGCGCCGCTAGAAAAAGTGCTTGCCCACCAATATGCGTATAATCATGCTTCTTGAGTAATCCGATTAGTTTGGGCCAATCTAATCGTTGATTTACCAATTGTTTAATATCCAGCAGCCAGCGAAGTCTTGACCAACCATGTCGCGCACCGTGAGAAACGAGGAACATAAACAAATCTTCTCTACCCAAATAATAGATTGGTCGGTTAATAAGTGAACTCTTCCTCTTACGTTCCCAGAGGTCATTGAAATGGGGTTCCTTCGAAGGGGCTGGATTTAATCTCCAGTGAACWTCAACCTTTATGCCTTTACTTTCATGAAGAAAGGTTATGTGGTGATGTCTCCATTTCCAATCATTCAGTATAGAAACAATATAATCATCTTTTATATAACCAAGCGCTATGAGTAATTCTTCTGCCTTACTAAGTTCCTCGGACGGAATAAGGAAATCTAGATCACAAGAGGTCCTCAGTGAGACATCTCCGTACAAATCAGCCGCGATAACCGGTCCTTTAAGAAAGAGAGAACGAATGCCTTGCTCAGTGAATACCTTTGTAATTTGTTCCATCTCTCCACTTAAAGCGAGCATTTGCAATGTATTTCGATAATAGTCACGTTGGAACATTTGAGACACAAAAGTAGGTATATCGATAGATTTCATCTCTTGCAGCCTGCGATTTAAAGGTGGGAAAACTCTATGATGTCTGGCCAATTCAATAAATCGATCCCAGTCTATTTCACACAGCAGCTCCTGAATTTCGTAATTATGAGTTATTCCCTGATCCATCGCAAGAAGTCCAAGCAACAGTCGCATTTCATTAGATAGGTCTCCTGTATGGAGAATGACGTTGTTATTCATGAATTTCTCCTTCTTGCTAATTAGACAATAACGAACAAAATTATTTTTGTTGTTCTATAAAACGAACACAAGTACACAATATCACCCTTACCACCTATTGTCAATCTATTTACTAACTGAATCTACTATGAAACAAAGCTATTTTGCACTCTATTTCCATCAGCTTCAGCCAGAACAGTTTGAATACATTTTATTACACGAGATTGATCCTCTTCTGTCATGCTGGACCCTGATGGTAGACAAATACCTGATCCAAATAATTCTTCTGATACATTTTGGTTCTCCTCATGCGAGTAATAACGTTTCCCCTTAAATAGAGGCTGTAAATGGAGTGGCTTCCAAACATGTCGTGCCTCAATATTTTCCGCCGTTAGTACTTCCAGTAAGTATTGAACAGAAACCCCTGTTTTTTGTAAATCAATTGTTAAAGCGGTAAGCCATCTATTCGATTTGGTGTTGTTCAATTCAGGCATGAACAGGATTCCTTCTACATGGTCCAATGATTGTTTATATTGTTCGAATATTCTTCTCCTTGCGGCTACCCTTTCATTCAAAACCTCTAACTGTGCCCTTCCAACACCAGCAAGCAAATTACTCATTCGATAATTGTAGCCCATTATACTATGTTGGTAATGGGGAGCATTGTCTCTCGCTTGTGTAGCTAAGAAGCGAGCTCTGCGCAATGCATCCTCATCATCCGAAATCAACATTCCTCCACCTGAGGTTGTAATAATTTTGTTGCCGTTAAAGGAGTACACGCCAAATTTCCCGAAGGAACCGCTCTTTGTTCCGTTRTAGGTTGATCCAAGAGATTCCGCTGAATCCTCTATAACAGGTACGTTATAGTAATCACATAATGAAAGGATTTCTTGCATCTTTGAGCTTTGACCGTATAAATGAACGACAATGACTGCTTTAGGCATTATACCTTCCCTGTATGCATCCTCCAAAGCTCTCTGTAATGCTTGAGGAGACATATTCCACGTTTCGGGTTCAGAATCAATAAATACTGGCTCCGCACCTAAATAAATAATCGGATTTGCACTTGCGATAAATGTAAAGCTCGAGCAGAATACGTAATCACCTTGTTTTATATCTAACAAGCAAAGTGACAGATGTAGTGCAGCTGTACCAGAACTGACTGCAACAGCGCCATTAACACCCGCATATTCCGCTATCTCCTGTTCAAAAGCATCAATATGAGGTCCTAGAGGCGCAATCCAATTGGAAGCAAAAGCCTCACTAATATGATGCTGTTCTTTCCCACTCATGTGAGGAGGGGAAAGGTAAATTTTTTTATGCTCTGATAACATGAGCTGCTTCACCTTCCTTAATAAATAAATGTTTAGACGCATTTATTTCTGTTAATTTTCTTAAATCGTCGATTTGGTGTTGTGCTTCATATTCCTTGTCCATGCATACATTTGCATATATTCCATGTTCTCTAATAATTTGAACAGTTGTCCAACCTAGCTTGTTAGCTGTAACAAAATCCTTTTGTAAGTTATCGCCTACATACATGCACTCCTGGTGAGGAACCATCAATTGTCTACTAACTTCTTCGTAAATAAATGGACTAGGCTTCCAATTCTCTCTCCCGAATGAATCAGATAAAATAACAGCATCGGTTTTATCTTTTAGGTTTAAAGCGGCTATTTTTCGTTCTTGACCTAGTAAATAACCATCAGAGAGAATACCAATTTTCACCTTATCCTTAAGTTGATTTAACACCCACAATGCGTCATTTAACAAATAAATATCCGGTTCGTGTGAGCGATAACAGTGAACCAATTCTCTGATTGTTCTTTCATCATAGCTAATTCCTAGCTTCTCAAGAGTTTTATTAAATATGAGTCTTTTGTCTGTTGAATGGAAAAGAAGTGTAGCTATGTTATAGAAACCAGATACATTATAATTACTTCTGATATAATGATCGACTGCTTTAAATCCGCTTTTCACATATTCTTTTTCTTCATATAACGTGTCATCCAAATCAAAGACGATCGCTTTAATTGCCATAAGCAAATTCCTTTGTAAATATGGCGTCATCGTACCTAAGCATAGTCAGTTGATCACACCAACTATAATCCTGCCCCTCATCGAATGTTTCTCCTCGTCCAATTCTGATAGTCCACAGCGGGAAATCCGCCCCCGCCTCAATAGCTAGTGGAACTCCGCCTCCAAAGCGCGGGTTGATTTCAATAAAAGTAATAGCTCCATTTGCTTGTTTGAAGCATTGTAACGTAATACAACCTGCAGCGCCTGGAAGCGTACGGACAACCCGTTCAACAGCCAATATCACATCTTTATCTTTCATAGTAACTCCTTTGCTTACTTCTCCGGCTCTTGTTTCAATACGAAGTCTTGGTACGATCGTTTTAATATTGCCACTAAAATCAATCATTACATCAACAGTAAACTCTTCACCCATTACAAACTCTTGGATCATCGCATTAGGTATGTAATCTTTGAAAAATTGGAGTTCTCTTTCGTTATGTATCTTTGTTACTCCTAGACTAGAACTACCGTTTTTAGGTTTAATTAGAAGCGGAAACTGATATTGCTTATCCCTTATATCTTCTTCACTGTATACTTTAGGAGTAAGAATATGATTTTCTGAAAAGAACTGGTACGTTTTATGTTTATCAGAAGCAATTTCATTCAATTCACAGCTTGATAACATTAATTTCACATTCATTTCATCAAAATAGCATTTATTATCAGCCAACAATTCGAGCTCCGAATCAATTAAAGGAATAATAAGATTAATCCTCTCTTCTCGGCATATCGAAAGCAGTATATCCAGGTAATTTTCCTCCGTAACCCTTGGTACCAATACATGACGATCACTTATAAAAGCTGTAGGTGCTGTAGCTTTGAGGTCTGCAGTCACAATCTTTCCATTAATCCCGTGTAAGTCATATGCTTCTTTAAACTTCTTTAWTAAAGAGACTCTTCTTCCCGAGCTTGTAAATAAGATATTAATTTCATCATCCCTCATGATTTATGAAACTCCCCTCAAATACTGGCATTGTTGCATGTTCTGCATTAC
>NZ_JBFUHJ010000178.1:0-10009 GCF_056402455.1 Paenibacillus sp. P4_A7
GGGATCGCGTTCGCTGGAGCACCGTTCTGCCTCCGGAACAAGTTCCCAGCCTTGTTCTCGAAGACGGTACGCTCCATAAATCTCCGGCCGATTGGAAAAAGTCAGGAATTCAGGTCAAAGAAGTGATGGCCGAATTGCAAGCACAGTTGGAAGTGGTCAGGAAGTTAGGATTCCGGCCTATCTATGCCGATACACATATGGGCTTCGATCGAATTGATGATCGGCTACCGGCTTTATTCGATGAGTGGTGCGAAAGTGAAGGGTTAATGTCTTATCGGAATGTATGCAGTGATATTTCGTTCGCCGGATTAACCCAAGAGGATCCGGTGATGAACCTCATACATACTCTTGATGGCGCAAGTCCCGGCATTTATCGATTGATAACGCATCCCACGTTCAACGATGAAGAAATAAGAAGGTTCGGAAATAAGAACATTTCCGGGGAGCATATCGCCAAGGAGAGAGACGCCGACCGCAGGTTATTCCAGGACGATCGGCTTAAGCAATATTTCGCCCAGAACGGCATTATCACCATACGTTACGATGAAGCTTGGAAATACCRCTAAATCTCTCTTTGGTGATGTAAGATAAAGCCATAGTATATGTTGGTGTACAAGACTCTACGATCTTGTACACCAACATATAGAGAGAGATGAGCAACCTAATAGAATCCATTATTAAACCTATCATAAGAAAAACCAGACCCTATTCGGTCTGGTTTTTCCTGATGAAATGGATGGGAGTTCTATGTGAAAGTAGAACTAGCACCACTTATTAGTTACTTCGCTCTGTACTGCTTAAGGAACTGAACGGCTTTGCTAATATCGCCTTCAGGATTCGTGCCAACTTCACGCTCGATTGTCAAGTAACCAGCATAGCCGATTTCTTGAAGCGCAAGCAGGTAAGCTGACCAATCAACGCCGCCTTCACCAAGTGGAACCTCGCGGAAAGCTGCTCCAGTTTCGGCCATAGCAGCAATCGCATCATGGTCCAGTGATACTTCGTAGCCATAATCGCCATATACGTCACGCGGATCGATATGAGCAAGCTTAATACCATCCTTCGCATGTGTATGAACGATATAATCCTTCAAATTATAAACACCTTGTACCGGATCATCGCCTGTAACCATAACCATATTAGCAGGATCAAAGTTTACAGCCACGCCCTTGTTACCAAGACCGTCTAGAAACTCTTTCAAATGTGCCGAAGTTTCCGGCCCAGTTTCAATCGCAAAGTGTCCATTCATGTCATGTGCAAACTGGCTGAGCTCCACACATGCGTTATGCATCGTCTCATAAACTTGACTGTTTCGATCACTTGGCACGATACCGATATGAGTCGTTACGATATTTGTTCCAAGATCCATTCCAAGCTCCATAATGCGCYTCGACTTATCGATCTTCGCACGATTTTCCTTCGGATCTTGGAAACCGTGGCCGCCCAGATCACCAACCAAAGCAGAAACGTCGAGACCTAAAGATTGAATATAGGATCTCCACTCTTTTCTTGCTGCAGAAGATAGGTTGGCAGGATCAAGCTCACCAGACACCGCGTACATCTGTACGCCGTCTGCTCCAACTTCCTTCGCCTTAACCAGACCATCCTTAACACCAAGCTTGAAGCTATCTACAATTACGCCAATCTTATTTGTTATGATAGGACCTTGCATTACCTTAACACTCCCCATCGTTTATAGTTCGTTCCATGTACGCTTTACATATTCAAAACCAAGTCTTGCACCTACAACGCAATTTTCCATACCTTCGAACTCTATGGAAATATATCCGTCATATCCGCTTGCTTTCACCTTCTGAAGCACTTCGCGCATAGCAATATCACCATGGCCTACGATTGCTCCGCGCAGCCAATTGCCACTGCTTGAAGGAAACCAACCTTCTCCAGGTGCCAAGGCAGCTGGACGTGTATAGAAATCCTTAACATGGACCATCGATGCCAAACTGATGTTGTTTCCTACAGCTACAACAGGATTTTCATCGGCACAAAGGAAATTACCTACATCAAGTGTTGTTCTGAAATTAGGACGATCTACTGCAACAACAAGCGCTTTTACTCGATCGCTGTGTTGGATGAAGTAGCCGTGATTTTCAACGCTAGTTGTGATGCCATACTGAGCAGCATGATCAGCAACAGCTCTGCATGCTTCTACAAGTTTTGGCAGCTCGGAGTTGAATTTCGTGATCGAAAGATCCTTGGATGACGCAACATCATGACGCATTTTCTTAACGCCAAGCTTGTTCGCGATGTCAACCTCATGCTTCACACGCTCAATTTCAAGCTGAAACTCTTCGTCAGTTAGTCCAGAGAAGTTAGCACCAATTGCATAATTGGATATTTCAATGCCGCTTTCTTGTGCTTGATTGCGGATAACATCTATAAGCTCAGGGTTTTTCGTTAAATCAAAGCTAATCGGAACGATCTCGATATGCTCTCCGCCTAGTGAAGCAATATATTTGATAGCATCCTGAATAGTCATTTCACCAGATGCAAGAACGCAGTGCAAACTATATGAGCTAATTCCTAGTTTCATAGTGTTACTTCAGCTCCTTTTGCTGCAGATTCATAGATACCGCACAATATTTTCATAATTTCAACGCCATCTTCGACCGGGCTAATCGGCGTATTGCCGCTTCTTACACAATCGATGAAATGATTGATTTCATTTTGGAAAGCACCGTTAACTTCGAAGCCTTTGTTATCCGTTTGTGGATAGATGTTCACCATCGTATTATTCTGTTCAGTCACGATAACTGTCTCAGGCTCAATCTCGAAGCCGCCCTTCTCACCAAACAGTTTAATCGTAGTTTCATCAGACTTAGCGTGCAGTGTAAAGCTCGCATCAACTAGTAAGGAAGCGCCGTTCTCGAAACGGATAAGCGCATTTGCCATATCTTCAACCGTATTTTTAGTCGCATCGTAGTCCGCAGCTTGATAGAAGCTTAAGTTTTGGATGTTTGAACGATTGCCGAGTTTATTGTAAGTATTTGCACTTACGGATACTGGCTTCGGACGTCCCATCATGTACCAGCAAATATCTATAACGTGCACGCCGATATCGATCAATGGCCCGCCGCCTGAACGCTCAACATCAGAGAACCAACCGCCAGGGTTTCCAAGACGTCTGAGTGCAGATGCTTTCGCATAATAGATCTCACCGAATTCACCGCGATCAGCCATCGCACGAAGCAATTGCGCATTAGCATCATAACGGCGAACGAAGCCCACTTGAAGCAGCTTGCCCGATTCTTTTACCGCGTCTTTAATTGATAACGCTTCCTCAACCGTACGACAAAGAGGTTTTTCAACGAGAACATGCTTGCCCGCTTTTAGAGCTGCGATACTAATTTCCGCATGTGTATTGTTCCATGTACAGATGCTTACAGCTTCAATAACTGGATCTGCAAGCAGTTCACGGTAATCCGTATATACTTTCGTCGCGCCGTACAGCTTAGCTGCTGCATTCGCACGTTCTTCATTTAAATCACAAACCGCATAAAGTTCAACATTTGTATTCTTCTTGTATGAGCTGAGATGCATTGATGAAATAGAGCCCGTTCCTATTACTGCTACTTGTACAGGTTTCATTGGCTAATCTCTCCTTTAATATCATAACATTATGCATGTATATACTTTCGTATTATAATAGTTTTAACGGTCAACTCCATGCAGACTTGTGCGGTTTATTTGTACAATTGTGCTATCTGATTGAAAGGATACATAAAAATGGACAAGTTCAAATCACTACGTGAACCTATGGATATGCCAGATCCTCATTTCCCTATTAAATTGCACCAATCTTTCTTTGAAAAGCAGGATCAGGTTGTATTTCCACATCATTGGCACGAGCATCTTGAGTTCTTATATTTTGTTTCGGGTGAGGCTACAATTGAATGTGGCTCTACGGCTATTGAAGCTAGAGAAGGTGATCTAATCGTTGTAAACAGCAACGAGCTGCATTATGGGATCAGCCGCTCAACTAATCTATCCTACTATGCGCTCATTGCCGACATTTCTTTGCTGCATAGCAAGTCGGTGGATGCTGCCGAAACGAAGTTTATTACACCAATTTCACAGAATCGTATCCTTTTGCGTAACCTAATCGTCGGTGACACTAAAATAACGGAATGCATGCATGCCATTATCAATGAGATGGAGACACGTGAGTTCGGATTCGAGCTGGCAATCAAATCAGAAYTATATAGACTGCTAATGCTTCTTCTGCGAGGTCATGTGGCTACAGTATTATCTAAAGACGAGTACGCCGAGAGAATTAAAAACGTGGAACGATTTTCACCGATTTTCCAGTACATTGACCAGCAATATATGGAGGATTTATCTGTTGATTTTCTTTCGGAGATAGCCGGCTTAAGCCGTTTTCACTTCAGTCGTCTATTCAAGGAGCTGAGTGGACGCACCGTTACCGAATACGTAACGGCAACACGCTTGAATAAAGCTGATTATTTGCTGCGCCATAGTCCTCTGTCCATATCAGACATCGCTGTGGCAACCGGCTTTAACGACATTTATTATTTCAGCCGAACGTTCAAAAAACATCGAAGAATGTCTCCTTCCATGCTGCGGGAGGAACAGGGAGATAAATAAAAGGAGAGCAGCGGATTGACTTAAATTGTTAGCCGATCCCGCTCTCCCCCAATATTAATTTACTCGAATGGAGTACAAATACATAGCACCCGGTAGCCCTTTAAACGTAAGAATGCCATTACTGATAAGTGTCCAAATCCGATATTCAATAAAGGAATCGCTGATCAATTGATGTACATATCACTCAAGTACTCTCCCCCTCATATCTTTTCAGAATGATAACGGCATTGTGCCCACCGAATCCGAAGGAATTGGACATACCTATTTTCAAATCAGCTTTCCGCGCTGTATTTGGCACATAGTCCAGGTCGCAGTATGGGTCTTTCTCATTTTGATTAATGGTTGGCGGAATGATTCCCTCTTGCAGGCTCTTCACTAACGCAATTGCTTCAACACCACCCGCCGCTCCCAGCATATGTCCAGTCATCGATTTATTAGCCGTAATTGGAATTCGATATGCCTGCTCACCGAACAGTTTCTTAATAGCTGTCGTTTCCGAACGGTCGCCAACCTCGGTGCTAGTAGCATGGGCGCTAATAACGTCTACTTCCTCAGGAGCAATATTGGCTTCACGGAGTGCCGCCTTCATTGCTTGGAAAGCACCACTTCCATCCGGATGAGTAGCCACCATATGGTACGCATCAGAGCTGGCGCCGTAGCCGATTACTTCCGCATCTATTCTGGCCTTTCTCTTCAATGCATGAGACAGCGACTCCAAAATAACGATACCCGCGCCCTCACTCATAACGAAGCCGTCGCGCCCTGAGTCGAAAGGCCGGCTTGCCCCGCTTGGATCCTCATTACGCGTCGATAGAGCGGTCGCGTTCCCAAAGCTAGCAAGCGATATTTCTGAAATAGCCGCTTCTGACCCGCCTGCAATAACGACATCGGCCAAGCCAAGACGGATCAGTCGAGAAGCTTCACCAATCGCTGTATTGCCAATCGAGCAAGCCGTTACCGGCGATAATGACGGACCCAATGCTCCGAACTTAATGCTAATCATAGCAGCTGCCATATTTGAAATAATCATAGGCACCAAAGTCGGACTGATTCGCTCAGGACCGCGGTCTCTGAGCACATCCCCTTGATCCATCAGCGTTTGAATTCCTCCGATGCCGGAGCCTACGTATACCGCTAGTCGTTCCTTATCCATATGATCAAGTATAAGTCCTGAGTCTGCCAAAGCTTGCTCCGCGGCCGCCAATGCGAATTGGCTAAAGCGATCCATGCGCCGTGCTTCCTTTCGGCCAAACCTAGCATCAGCATCAAAATCTCGAATGATGCCTGCTATTTTCGACTTCTGCCTAGTTGTATCAAATATATCTATGTTGGAAATACCTGATTCACCGCTTACAAGGCGACTCCAAAATGTTTCGACATCATTTCCAAGCGGCGATATAAGCCCCATTCCAGTAATAACGACTCTCTCCATTGTAATCCACCCTTTCGCAATCTCTTATAGCGTTATCTTGCCACCTTTTTTATCCTATTACAAGTTGTTGGTTATCCTAGTATAATTAACACCACAATACATGTAATAACAAGTGGAGGCCGCTAATATGAATACGCAGACCAGACTACAAGCCTTATCTCATTTCTTAAAATCACAACGTGCGAAAACCTCGCCGCAATCCGTTGGTTTACCTGAAGGAACGCGAAGAAGAACGCCTGGACTTCGGAGAGAAGAGGTCGCTCAATTATCGGGAGTGAGCACGACATGGTATACATGGCTTGAGCAAGGGCGAGATATTAAAGTATCTGCTTCTGTGCTTGATAGCTTGTCCTCCGCATTACGTCTAACTCAAGATGAACGTAATTACTTGTATGCGTTAGCACAGGAAACAAGCTCAACCGCAGCGTTTGCTATTATGGATGAGCAGACACCAATTAGCCCTTCCTTACAAATTATTTTGAAAGAGCTGAAGTCTTGTCCTACTATTATTACCGACAGGCACTACCATATCGTCGGGTGGAATGAAGCGGCGTCTCGTGTCTTTCTTGATTTTGATAAGATTCCGTACGAGCAGAGAAATATGATTCGTCTCTTGTTTGTTAGAAAAGAGTTTCAGCGGTTAGCTGTCAATTGGGAGCAATTTGTAAAGGGGTTCTTAGCTATCTTCCGTGCTTATTATGGAAAATATGTGGATGACGATTGGTATGAGCGATTTATCCAGGAAATGAAAGGGGTTCATCCTGCGTTTGACCAGCTATGGGAGCAAAGTCAGGTTAGCTCTGCCCCCGATGTGCTTCTGGAATTCAGACACGCAAAAGCCGGTAAAATGCTGTTTCATCTAACCTCTCTACAGGTTCAAGGCAGTGCTGATTTACGCTGCAGCATTTACACACCCGCTTCGAGTTTAGCGGCTGATTGACCCTTATTGATACCTAGGATCGTTCACGTTTAACTCCACTTTGATAACGGTTTATACGTAATGGCAAAATGTCTTACTAGTCCAATTTTCATAAGTCTCCTTATGGGGTATTTTTAAATAGCGATTTCCATCTTAATGGACGGATGATAGCTATAGTTTCTCAATTCAAAATCTTTAATTGTAAAATCATCAAAATGTTTGATCTCTGGATTTATCCAAAGCTCGGGAGCCGAAAAGGCTTCTCGCCCAATCTGCTCCTTCAACGGCTCGATATGTCGCTCATAAATATGGGCGTCATTTATATTCAACGTCAGCGTCCCTAATTGATATCCCGTTACTTGTGCGATCATGCGCTGCAGAACATAGTATTGGAACACATTAAATGGGTTGCCTAGTCCAATGTCATTGGATCTAGCATTAACAATCAAATGCAGCTTGTTCTGCTTCACCAGCCACTGATTATTCCATACGCAAGGATACAGCTCCATTTGGTCTAAATCATCAATATTCCATAACGAAATAACATGCCTTCTCGAGCCGGGGTTCGTTACTAATTGTTCGATTAAATGATGGACTTGATTGGTAATTTTTCCGTTCAGCATAATCGGCTTACCCAGCTGATAGCCATAGGCTTTGCCAATATTGTTGTTCTCGTTTGTCCAATCGGTCCATATGCCTACTTTATTATCATCTAGATAAGAGCAGTCACTTGTCCTTTTCACATAAAACCAAAGCATTTCATGAATAGCTGATTTCCATGCAACCCTTTTGGTTGTCAGTATAGGCACCTCTGAATTATCATATTTCAATTGCTTGCAAATGACGCTTTGGGTGTAGGCCGGTGTACCGTCTGCCCATACTGTACGAACGTCCTGACCCTTGTCCCACTCGCCATCTTCAAGTACTTCATTGACTAAGTTATTATAAATAACATCCGCTAAACCCATCAAGTTACCCTCCCTAAAATAGTACGGCAGTTTCAGTACGGTAGTTTCACGCCAATCTCAATACGGCAGATTCACGCCACTCTCAGTACGGCAGTTTCACGCCACTCGCAGCATGGCAGCCTCACGCCACTCGGTCGAAATAACCGCTACTGAGCTCAAAATTCAATATTAGAAATGGCCCGGTTTACATGCTCTTTTTATTTAGATGCACTATTTGTTTACATGCGCAGTATCAAACTTAGTTTCAATAATTGCAATTAAATGACGCCACAAAAAGGTGAGCTGCGATTTAGTATCAGGGGATGAACTTAATCGCCTGTTTTGCTGAATTCTGCCCTATTTCCAGTGAATTAGCTGCAATTTCTGAAACTAAATTGTCCCTTTCCCCATAATAACTGTCATTAGTTTCACAATTTGAAACTAGCCTAACATCGTCTCCGGGCCGCAGATGAGGCTGACTGCCAACACGTATCGCCCCACCGCGCGCTGGGAGCCTCGCGCGGTGCAGAAACATACATAAGGAATCACCCGTTATTGTCTCTCGACAATTCCAAACGGACTATCGGAAAAATTTACGTATTTCAGATTTTTCATTTCCGACAAAAAAGGCGGCTCGCTAGTCAACATGTTGTTCCCTGCATTTAATGTTCGCAGCTTCTGCAGCTTTACTATTTCCTCTGGCAGCTCTTTCATTCTGGTATAACCAATACTTAGTTCCTCCAGCTGCTGCAGTTCGCCAAATTCCGGCGGCAGGCTGTCTATGGACACATCCGATTTGGCAATCACTTTTCGTCCAATAGCTGGTTGATCGTAACTTCCGCAATAAATCGTCAGGCTTCTCAAACTGGTAAGCTTGCCAATTTCCTTCGGAATGGACTCGAGGTCTGCAGTCATTATGCTTAAGCTTTCCAATGTATGAATGTCGAAAAGTCCTAGCGGCAGCCTCTTAATATGTTGGTCGAAAATTTCAAGATGCTTCAGTTGCTGCATTTCACGAATGCGATCCGGGATTTCTGTAATTCCGAACGAAGTGATCCTTAGTTTATCCGCCTGATGTCTAATCGCGTCGTCCAGAAAACGATCAAACTCACTGTGCGCCTCAAGCTTAATAAAAAGCCCTGGAATGTCATGAGACAATAACTCCGCTTCCTCTTCATCAATGTCTATACAGCCAATTTCCTCATGTGCAATGTTGACGAGAAAGTCTTTACCCTCCGCATCCAGAAAACTTAAGTCCTCAAGCGCAAACGGAAGCTTCCATCCATATAGGCTATCATTGACCTCTTTCAATAGTTCTCCAGCTTTCTTGCTGCATTTATAAACATAATAAGTCCCTTCACTGTATGCAATTGCGTTACGTCCCTGAAGTTCCGTATAGCTTCGCTCAGCAACAAGGAATGGCTTCAACCGTGCTAATAGAGCAGCGCAATGCTCGCTTCTCTCAGTTAATTGATATCTATCTGCTACTACAAAAAAAGCAGTACGTTCGATTACAAAATCGATAAGCTGCTCGTATGCCTTCCCCCTCGGGTTTGCCATAAACTTTTTCATTAACTCCACCTCGCAATGAATATATCCATCCATTATACTTCTATTTAATGCTAATTCAAGAACCAATCCCCATAATTATAGTGAATAGAAAATAATGCAAAAACAAAGAAAAAGAGAGCAAGAACGAGAAAAGACAAGCTTTCATTTTCAGAAAATGCTCTCCTCCCATATAGGATCAACAAACCCAAAAAGGCGAACATTTGTTTTTACCGTTTGACCCTATAAGGTTACGACTGCTACGATAAATCCACTTCATTTTACCTAAAGGTGTGTGGATTTTGTTCAAATCGTTGGATTGGATCATATTTTTCACCAAGCAGTTTACCCGTTCCAAAGGGGCTATTCTACTCGTATCACTATTAACCGTTATTACAGTCGTATGTGGTGCGGCTGCACCCTTACTAATCGGTAAACTAATGGATAGTGTGACGTTGCATAACGGTGTGGGAATGGTTCGACTATCTCTATTCCTGTTAGGCGCCATGCTTTTCACCGAACTATGCGTCTCTCTTCGCG
>NZ_JBFUHJ010000179.1:0-9965 GCF_056402455.1 Paenibacillus sp. P4_A7
TCTCGCTATTCTTTCTGTAACGACTCACTTTTTATGGGTTGATTTGCCGAATGTAATTGATATTGGAGCTTGGCCACTAATCGTGTGTGTAGTTGGCGGTATTTTGATAGGTTTATCTCAAAAGTACCTTGGTAATTACCCTCGTTTAACAGATGAAGTAGTAGCAGAGTTCAAGCAAACAAAAAGAATTGATTACAGTTCAGTGTTTAAGGGCGCCATAACTGCAATTTGTGTACTTTCTTTTGGTGCCAGTCTTGGTCCCGAGGCGGCTTTAGTCGGGATTGTAGGAGGCCTTTCTACGTGGTCAGGAGATGTTTTGAAATCATTAGTTAAGAAAAAATCTATATTAAATGAACATGGAGATATCATCATGGAATATAGTATTGAGGCAACAATAGGTATGGTTTTTAGGGCGCCGCTATTTGGAGTTAGTACATTGTTAGAAGATACAAAAGAATCAAGGCATATTAAGCTAATAAAGACAGTTGTGTATTCATTAACTACTGTCGCAGGTTTTTCTGTATTTATCCTATTATCCAAAATAGATAACAAACAATTTTCCATAGCGGATTTTGGTACACCAGCATTAGGCGGATATGAAATATTAGCTATAATTCCGCTGATCCTTTTAGGAGTATTGCTTGCAAAATTATATGAATTATTTAGTCATAGTGCCCAAAAAGTACTCAAACCACTTGAAAATTATAAAGTCATTAGAGCTGTTATTGGCGGGATAGTACTAGGATTAGTCGGTACGATTCTCCCTATTACTTTATTTTCGGGGGAGCATGAGTTAACCGAAATAGCTGCTAAGTGGACCGGTATGTCAGCTTATTTATTATTGGCAATAGGTATTGTAAAGCTATTTTTAACTGAATTTTGTTTAGCCTCTGGTTGGCGTGGAGGACATATATTTCCTATTATTTTCGCAGGGGTAAGCATAGGCTATGGAATTGCGTTGTTATTCTCGATAGATCCGGTAACATCCATTGCCGTAGTCACCACATCTCTCGCCAGTGCAGTACTCCGGAAGCCGCTGGCAGTTTTTTTGCTTTTAATCATGATCTTCCAAGTGAAGCTGGTTATACCTATGTTAATTGCAGCATATTTACCAGTGTATTTATTAAAGCTGAAACGGGGATAACTTAAGGCTGCCCTCTGGGGAATTTTAAAATATGGAAGTTGATATTGGCTTCTACAGCCACATCTTAGTTTATTCTACTGTCAGCACTCGATACACGTGGAGGCGGTAGTGTCGCTAGTGAGTGAGTATGGATTTAATGCCACATATACCTGAATATAATATCGTCTATTTATACCCAAGCGGATACATCGCTTGGGTTTTTAGTTTCTTGAAAGACTCGATTGCCGATTTGTGCCTTATCTCACAGCTATCAACCTGCGGTATCTATATAATACAGACCAAATAGAACAATGCTTGAAAACTAGTGGAGGTGTATGCAATGCATGCTTCAAAAGAAAAAGTAAATATGCTGGACCCTATTAACTCTGCTCGGCCAAACGCCTATATCCAATTGGCCATGCATCTTCAGATGGAACATATTCAATTGAAGGCGAAATGTTCCACATTGTGTGAACTCAGCATAAGAACTACCTCCAGTTTCGGGAAATATGGCTCTCTACAATCGTTAAAGGAGTTGCGTTGCCAAGCAGAATCACTGCTTCATGACCTGGCTCTTCATTCGAAATGGGAGGACGAAGAATTATTCCCTACTTTCTCTCGTTATTACAGAAGAACAACAGAACAAACCCTTTTGCCATCCTTGTGGGTGCTTGAAAAGGACCATGAACTTGCACTTCAATTTTTCGAATCGTTTCTACAACTAAGCCGTACGCTCATTGCTCCATTGACATTAAAACAGATATGTACAGATCCATCTCTATTCGAAAAGTTAAAGGAAGGCTGCGATCATTTGACGCAAGGCTGTTTGGTTCTTAACGGACATTTTCAGATGGAAGAGGAGATCATATTCCCATTATTTGAACAAATTTTGACGGATATGGACTATTTCTTCTCATAAATATATTTTTTGCGGATAAATACAGTTCATTGTGATAAATGTCATGGTTAGCAAATAGTGATTTCGATATGATTAAGCCATCAAGAAGAAGCAAGATTCCTAAGAAGATCTACAAGGAGGAGAAGCCGATGGCTGTTAAAGAAGTCAAATTAGAC
This sequence comes from Paenibacillus sp. P4_A7, assembly GCF_056402455.1. Classification (NCBI taxonomy): domain Bacteria; kingdom Bacillati; phylum Bacillota; class Bacilli; order Caryophanales; family Paenibacillaceae; genus Paenibacillus; species Paenibacillus sp. P4_A7. The sequence continues at coordinate 2,198 of NZ_JBFUHJ010000179.1, forward strand.
CGCGAAAGCTCCGCACAAGAGGAAGTGAACAGACTAGTCTCACAAGCAAGAGCTGCACAGGAAGCGTTCCTATCTATGAATCAGGAGCAGATCGACCGGGTTGTCCAATCCATGGCGCTTGCCGGACTGGATAAACATATGTTGCTTGCGAAGATGGCTGTTGACGAAACTGGCCGTGGAGTTTATGAAGACAAAATAACGAAAAACATCTTTGCAACGGAATATATTTACCATAGCATCAAGTATAACAAAACAGTTGGTGTAATTGAGGAGAACGCATTCGAAAATTACCGCCTTGTAGCTGAGCCTGTCGGAATAATTGCTGGGGTAACGCCTGTTACAAACCCAACTTCAACTACGATGTTTAAAGCCCTTATTGCAACGAAAACGCGCAATCCGATCATCTTTGCCTTTCATCCATCCGCGCAAAAAAGCARTGCAGAAGCGGCGAAAACATTGCGTGATGCTGCTGTAGCTAACGGCGCACCTGAGCATTGTGTACAGTGGGTAGAAACACCATCTTTGGATGCAACACGACTGCTGATGAATCATCCTGACGTTGCTCTAGTTCTCGCTACAGGCGGATCGGCAATGGTGAAATCGGCTTATAGTACAGGCAAACCGGCTCTTGGGGTCGGCCCAGGCAACGTACCTTGCTTTATTGAAAGGTCTGCTGATATTAAACAAGCGGTAACGGATCTTATCTTATCAAAAACGTTTGATAACGGAATGATATGTGCTTCCGAGCAAGCGGTCATCATCGAAGAGGTCATCTACGACCAAGTACGCAAGCTAATGAAGGATAACGGCTGCTATTTCCTAAATAAAGCCGAGACTGAGGCAGTTTCAAAGCTCGTGATTAATAGTGAAAAGTGTGCAGTCAATGCAGTAATCGTTGGACAGTCAGCAGTTAAAATTGCCGAAATGGCGGGTATTGAAGTTCCTTTAGATACCAAAATTCTAATTGCAGAATTACTAGGCGTTGGAGCTGATTTCCCATTATCGGCAGAGAAACTCAGCCCAGTACTGGCTTGCTATAAAGTGAAGACAACCGAGCAGGGCATTGAACGCGCAGCGGAGATCGTAGCATTTGGAGGATTAGGCCATTCCTCGGTTATCCATTCGAACAATGATGGAGTTATACAGGCTTATGCTAGTCGACTCAAAACAGGCCGTGTCATTGTAAACTCGCCTTCGACGCATGGCGCTATCGGAGATCTGTACAATACAAACTTGCCATCACTAACGCTTGGCTGCGGCTCTTACGGACACAACTCGACGACTTCGAACGTATCAGCGGTGAATCTGCTGAACATCAAACGCGTCGCTTATCGGACCGTCAATATGCAGTGGTTCAAAATACCGCCTAAAATCTATTTCGAAAAAGGCGCTACGCAATATTTGGAGAAAATGCCTGATATCTCCCGTATTCTGATAGTCACAGATGAGATGATGGTTAAGCTTGGTTATGTAGAGAAGCTTGAATACTATTTGCGGAAGCGATCAACTCCTGTCGCAATTGAAGTGTTCGCTAACGTCGAGCCAGATCCATCCGTTGAAACGGTTGAACGCGGTACAAAAGTAATGGATAGCTTTAAGCCTGACTGTATTATTGCACTAGGCGGCGGTTCCCCAATGGATGCGGCGAAAGCAATGTGGCTCTTCTATGAATACCCGGAAACTAGCTTCCATTCGTTGAAACAGAAGTTTCTCGACATTCGCAAGCGGATTTACAAATATCCGCGTTTGGGCGATAAAGCAAAGTTTGTAGCCATTCCGACGACATCGGGTACAGGTTCTGAGGTTACATCTTTTGCGGTCATTACTGACAAGAATGAAGGGCATACCAAATATCCGCTTGCTGATTACGAATTGACGCCAGACGTAGCCATCATAGATCCTGAGTTTGTGTACAGTCTTCCGAAGATAGCAGTAGCAGATACTGGWATGGACGTACTTACTCATGCGATTGAATCGTATGTGTCGGTAATGGCGAGTGATTTTACAGATGGACTAGCGCTTCATGCGATTCGCCTTGTATTCCAAAACCTGGAGAAATCCTATCATACAGGAGATCAAATAGCTAGGGAGAAGATGCATAATGCTTCCACAATTGCCGGTATGGCCTTTGCGAATGCATTCCTTGGTATCAACCATAGCTTAGCGCATAAGTGGGGTGGTCAATACCATACGGCACATGGTCGTACGAATGCGATACTGTTGCCGCACGTTATTCGATACAACTCACAAAAACCGACAAAATTCACTTCATTCCCTAAATATAGCCACTTTATTGCTGATGAACGTTATGCAGAAATTGCTCGCATCATCGGATTGCCTGCCCGGACAACCGCAGAGGGAGTTAACAGCTTAATTGAAGCGATCCGCAAGCTGAGCCAATCTCTAGGTATTCCAGAGAAATTCCAGGACCTAGCAATAGACCCGACCGATTTCGAAGAAAGAGTTGACTATCTTGCCGACCGTGCCTTCGAGGATCAATGTATAACCGCCAATCCGCGTATGCCGCTTGTAACAGAACTTGCGGACGTTTACCGGAATGCATTCTACGGCAAATTCTGACCCTCCGGAAAGGAGTAATACCCATGATATCTGGCGTTATATTGGCAGGTGGCGATCACATTGGTATCAATGGGCAGCATCGGGCATTATCGCTTATCTCAGTATCAATCTTGATGTACAAAATGGAGGTGCTAAGTCATGGCTAAGACAGAAAAGGAAATCATGAAGCAGATTGGAACACAAGTGGCATGGCGAGGTTTTGCAGCAGGGAACTGGCAGGAAAAGGTCGACGTCCAATCTTTTATTGAAAGAAACATTACTTCATATGAAGGTGACGAAAGCTTCCTAGCTAGCCCAACGGAAAATACCGCAGCGCTGTGGGCACAGGTTAGTGAACTGCTCAAGGAGGAGCGGGATAGAGGCGGCGTACACGATATTGATGTCAATACAGTATCCAGCATTACGTCGCATGAACCCGGATATATTGATCAGGCTAAAGAAAAGATTGTTGGATTGCAAACCGATGCTCCATTGAAACGTGCCGTTCAACCATTTGGCGGAGTAAGAATGGCAGCTGATGCTTGTGAAGCCTACGGTTATAAGCTATCGCCAGAGATTGAGCGCATATTTACCGAACTGCGGAAAACGCATAACCAAGGTGTTTTCGATGCGTACACGACTGACATGCGCGCTGCGCGTAAAGCCGGCATCATCACAGGTTTGCCAGACGCTTATGGTCGTGGTCGGATTATCGGAGACTATCGCAGAGTTGCGCTATATGGTGTTGATCGCCTCGTTAAAGCTAAGAAAGAAGAACTTCTCCAATTAGAAGAAGAAGATATGATAGAGAATGTCATTTTACTTCGCGAAGAGCTCTCCGAGCAAATACGCAGTCTAGCCGAATTAAAGCAAATGGCTGCTACGTATGGCTACGATATTGCTGTACCTGCTGCCAATGCGCATGAAGCTGTACAATGGCTATACTTTGCCTATCTTGCCGCAGTTAAGGAACAAAACGGAGCAGCGATGAGTCTTGGACGTGTATCGAGCTTCCTAGACATTTTTATCGAACGTGATCTACAAGAAGGCACATTAACAGAAGACGATGCTCAAGAGCTAGTAGACCATTTTGTTATGAAGCTGAGAATTGTGAAATTTCTACGTACGCCAGATTACAATGAGTTGTTCAGCGGAGACCCAACTTGGGTGACTGAAGCTGTCGGCGGCATGGGACTAAACGGGAAAACATATGTGACGCGCAACTCGTTCCGATTCCTTCATACGCTTTACAATCTCGGACCTGCACCTGAACCTAACTTGACGATTCTTTGGTCAACAGCGTTGCCAGATAGCTTCAAAAAGTTTTGTGCACGCGTCTCGGCCGAAACTAGCTCGATCCAGTACGAAAACGATGATCTTATGCGTCCGCATTTTGGAGACGATTATGGAATTGCATGTTGTGTATCTGCTATGCGTATTGGGAAACAAATGCAGTTTTTCGGTGCACGCGCCAATCTCGCTAAGGCATTGCTCTATGCGATAAACGGTGGCGTAGATGAGAAACTTGGCCTTCAACTCGTTCCGGATATTAAACCATTAACGTCGGAAGTGCTCGATTATGAAGAAGTGAAGGCAAACTTCGAGATCGTTCAGGATTGGCTTGCAAAGCTGTATATGAATACACTTAACGTTATTCACTACATGCATGATAAATACTGCTATGAGCGAATTGAAATGGCGCTTCACGATAGAGATATCGTAAGAACGATGGCATGCGGTATAGCAGGATTATCAGTTGTAGCTGATAGCTTAAGCGCCATCCGCCACACGAAAGTTCGTCCTATTCGTAATGAAAAGGGAATTGCGATTGACTTCGAAATAGAAGGTGAATACCCGCAATATGGTAACAATGATGACCGTGTTGACCAAATAGCTATTGATCTGGTAGAAGGATTTATGGCCCGTCTTCGCACGCATAAGACGTACCGTAATGCGATTCCGACATTGTCAGTGCTTACGATTACTTCAAACGTCGTTTACGGAAAGAAAACGGGAAGTACGCCAGACGGCCGCAAAGCTGGTGAGCCTTTTGCTCCAGGTGCCAACCCTATGCACGGACGTGATCGAAAAGGGGCACTCGCTTCACTGGCTTCGGTAGCAAAAATTCCTTATGAAAACAGCTTGGACGGTATTTCGAATACATTCTCGATCATTCCTAAAGCACTCGGCAAAGAAGACAATGTACGCTTTAGCAATCTTGCTGCATTGCTTGACGGTTATGCGATAAGCGGCGGTCATCATCTCAATGTCAACGTCTTTAATCGAGAGCAGCTTATGGACGCGATGGAGCATCCAGAAAATTATCCTCAGCTTACGATACGTGTATCGGGTTATGCCGTAAACTTCATTAAGTTGACAAGAGAGCAACAAATGGATGTCATTAGCCGCACGTTCCATGGGGAAATCTAACAACTTGAATCTATCATTGAAAGGAGCGTGGCCTGCATGAAAGGTCGCATTCATTCCATGGAAACGTTCGGCACCGTGGATGGCCCCGGTATACGCTTTGTCCTGTTCATGCAGGGATGCGCACTGCAATGCCGGTTTTGCCATAACCCTGACACATGGGATACCGCAACAGGACGACAAGTAACTGTCGATGAAATCCTCGAGGAGATTGAGCCCTATTTACCTTACTACAGGGGTTCTGGCGGGGGGATCACAGTTACAGGAGGAGAACCAACCCTTCAAGCGCCATTCGTCGCTCAACTGTTTAAAGCTTGCAAGGAAAGGTTTGGCTTGCATACAGCATTGGATAGTTCAGGATTTTGCGATACGACTCACGCTTCCGAACTTATCGATTATACAGATCTTGTATTGCTTGATTTGAAGCAAATCAATAAAGAAAAGCATGAGTGGCTTACTACACAGCCTAATGATAGGATACTAAAATTCGCTAAATGGTTGTCAGAGCGTAATAAGCCGGCTTGGATCAGGCATGTGCTTATTCCGGGTATTACAGACCAACCTGAGGATTTGAACGCATTAGGTGAATTTATGGGACAGCTTGCTAATGTTGAGAAATTCGAATTACTGCCATATCATCGTATGGGTGTATATAAATGGGAGCAGCTTGGACGGACTTATCAGCTAGAAGGAGTACCAACGCCCAGTGATCGGGAAGTCGAACGTGCAAGGCAAATAATCGAGGACGCTCGAAAACTTACGTCATATCGTTCATAGTTACCGTATTATCTAAGACGCGCAACAATCGCGCGTCTTTTTTTTGTGTGCGCCCAGCATGGGCGCTATCTCTAGGGTTCAAGTCCCGAATGGCGAAGGCAGTAGTAGTTTTTTTGGTCAATAATCTGCTTCTAATCCCTACTCATCTAGCCACTTATTCACTTTATTTCCTATCTTTTCAGTTACAGTGAATAGCGACACTATGAAAGACAAGATCCCTCCAACGAACCATCCCATAGCGGCACCCCCTCCAACTGCAACGAATGAGAACACGGTTTGTTCGCTTGGATGAACATTATACAAGATTACGCCAGTAATAATAGCAACAATAACGAAGAGCCAAAATCCCACTGACATGTCTGCAAGACTAATGACAAGAAATAATGTCCAGTTTATGGGACACCCTCTTATTTCATATTATGTTACTCTCCATCGGTTTTAGATTCTAATATACTTTTTATACCATTGTTTACMCTCTCAATGTTCGCTATAATGTTCTTATAAATTAAATTGAATATAACCCTCATCCTATCAAACGGTGAGGTAGAGGTCGCGGTTGTTAGAAGTAAATCAGTGGAGACGCAGAGAACGTCATTGAAGCTGTTGAAAGGAACAACCGCCGAAGTTTGATTGCTGCTCTGGGCAATTGGGCTGGGACTGTTGCCGGAAGGTGCAGAACTGTCACAAATTTATGATAAGTAAATTTGTGATGAGCTATCTTCAAAGAAGATAAGATGGGAATGATATAAAACGTTCACCTCTGTGAGCGTTTTTTTTGTGACCATAAGAAACGTATGTTCTGAAAGACAGTGTCACCGTTTCTTCTTGTTTCCCACTCCAGAACAATGGATCGACATCATGATTAAGGAGTGTTTTTAATGTCATCAAACAATTCGACTGAGCCACAGCAGTTGAAACGCGGGCTCAAGGCTCGTCACCTCACGATGATTGCACTTGGAGGCTCCATTGGTACAGGCTTGTTCCTTGCTAGTGGTAGTGCAATAGCAGAAGCTGGTCCAGGGGGAGCTCTTCTCGCTTATATAGCGGTGGGTATTATGGTGTACTTCCTTATGACTAGTTTGGGAGAACTTGCAACCTATATGCCAGAATCGGGATCTTTTAACACATATGCGAGCCGCTTCGTGGATCCTTCTTTGGGATTCGCCCTGGGATGGAATTTCTGGTTTAACTGGGCGATTACGATTGCCTCTGAGCTTGCAGCAGCAACTCTTATTATTAAATATTGGTTTCCTGATAGTCCTTCTTATCTGTGGAGCTTCCTGTTCCTTGCCATTATTTTCGGTTTGAATTTACTGTCTGTCAAAGGATATGGTGAATCGGAATACTGGTTTGCATTGATCAAAATTGCYGTTGTCATCATCTTCTTGATTGTTGGGGTGCTTATGATATTTGGTATAATGGGCGGCTCGAAGCCAACTGGCTTCAGTAATTTCACACTAGACGGTGGACCGTTCCATGGTGGTTTTCTAGCGTTTCTTGGTATCTTTATGGCAGCGGGTTATTCGTTCCAAGGAACCGAGCTTGTCGGCATTGCAGCGGGTGAAAGTGAGAACCCACGTGAGAACGTACCGAAGGCCATTAAACAAATCTTCTGGCGTATTCTGTTTTTCTATATTTTTGCAATCTTCGTAATTGGCATGTTGATTCCTTTTACACATCCGAGCTTGATGCAAGCTGGTATTGAGAATATTGCAGTTAGTCCGTTCACCCTTGTTTTTGAAAAAGCGGGATTCGCCTTCGCGGCTGCTATTATGAATGCCGTCATTTTGACTTCGGTGCTGTCTGCTGGTAACTCGGGGATGTATGCATCTACACGTGTACTGTGGGTACTTGCCAAAGAGGGCAAAGCACCTAAGTTTCTAGAGAAATTAAACAAACGCGGTATTCCTATTAATGCGCTGCTGGTCACTTGTGCAGTCGGCATGCTTGCGTTCCTAGCTTCCTTCTTCGGTGATGGGGTTGTGTATTTATGGCTGCTGAATGC
>NZ_JBFUHJ010000180.1:0-9952 GCF_056402455.1 Paenibacillus sp. P4_A7
AAGGATGCCCCATTTTAGTTTTTTTGCTGTCATGCTATAATCACCTCGACATTAATTTTTATGACTATATTGCGATTATAAGAGTTAAACAATAAAATTAAAATGATATTATTTTGTAATTAATTAAAACAATATTGTTATCAAGGAGACCAATTATGCAAAGACAAAGCGTTCTTGTAACTCTGCCGCATACACCTTTATTCTGCTTTCCTGAATCCGTTGGCTTTTGCAAGAAATACTTCAACCACAAAGTGCTGAGAAAGGCCGGATCTCTAAACAATTTCAATATACACTATGTTGCATCTGGTAAAGGATACGTAGAATATGACGGTACGGTTCATACCTTAGAGGCTGGTGATGCCGTCCTATACTTTCCATTACAACGTCAGCATTATTACAGCTCCGATGATGATCCTTGGGATATTCGTTGGTTTCATTTCTATGGCAATGGTCTACAAGACTATATGATTGAAAGAGGTCTTCATAAGAGCCAGCTCTGGACGCTTCGCCAAACTGCTGATTGGGAAGCTGCCCATGAAGAGCTTCTAGCGGAAACGGAAACTCATCGTATGCTGCATCCGACAAAACTATCTACGCTTACCTATGCATTGCTCGCCATATTTATCGAGCAGGCTATACCGTTAACAACCAATAAAGCCATAACTTCCGGTAATCGCATTATGGAATTGCTGCCTATCATGCAGCAAGAAGCAGCACAACCCTTCATTCTAGAGCAGTGGGCCCAACGTGCAGGTGTTAGTACTTACTATTTCTGCAAATTATTTCGCAGCGTCATGGAAATGACTCCTATGGATTTCATCACACGCTGTCGCCTTCAGATGGCCAAGCAATGGCTGCTCGAACGCAAAGAAACCAACATTGGGCAAATTGCAGCTGAAGTCGGTTATCCAAGTGTCAGTTATTTTAATAAGCGATTTATGGAGCATGAAGGCATGACACCAACGGTTTATCGACAAATTCATAACCTATAGCAAAAGCTTGCTAGCAAATCTTGTCGTAATATTGTAGTCCATTGTCCTATTTCCATTGTTCCAAGCTGCTTTGGCCTGTGCTACATTGTAACTATCAACATGCGAAGGAGTAAATTCAATGACGACGACTATACGAATTGGAATAATTGGAAGCGGAGGTATTGCACGTGCTCATGCTTCTGCCTATAAAAAAATGCCTAATGTTGAGATCGTTGCTATAGCAGATAGTTTTCCGGGGAAAGCACAAGATTTCATCAATCAAGAACAGCTTCCAAATGCTAAAGCTTTCGAGGATCATAAGCAATTGTTGGAGCTAGACATTGACGGTGTCAGCATTTGTACACCAAACTTTGCCCATCACGAAACATCTGTTAACGCATTAAATGCGGGAAAGAATGTACTTGTTGAAAAGCCAATGTCTGTGACACTGCAGCAATCGATTGAAATGATCGAAGCGGCTCAAACGAGCGGCAAAATGCTTACAGTCGGCTTCCAGCCTAGGTATGACCCCAATATGAAATTGATTAAAAATATTGTGGAATCAGGTACACTTGGTAAAGTATATTTCGTGGAAACTGGCGGCGGAAGACGTCGAGGCATCCCTGGCGGTACTTTTGTCCGTAAAGATCTTGCAGGCGCAGGTGCTATGGCTGATATCGGCTGCTATTCACTAGATATGGCGCTTCATGCGCTTGGAAATCCTAAGCCGCTTACCGTATCGGCTTATACGTCCAATCATTTCGGAACTAATCCAAAATACTTCCAAGATGCTTCAAACTTTGACGTTGAAGACTTTGGCGTAGCCATGATTCGACTTGAGGGCGACATTGTCTTGAATTACAAAATTAGCTGGGCGATGCATATGGATACGCTTGGTGCGACTATTTTCCTCGGAACCGATGCAGGTCTAAAAGTTACTCCTGCTGGTGCTGGACCGTGGAGTGGTGTATGGGATGGCAGCGTGGGCAGTATGACGTTATATAATGATGTCGTTAATCAGCACGTAGAATCAAATATTCCAGTTATTCAACACGGCAAAAACTTGTTTGATGAGAAAGTGATGGACTTTGTCGCGGCCATCAGGGACAATCGTCCTGCCCCTATTCCGGGCRCAGAAATACTATATAATCAAGCGATCATCGATGCAGTGCAGCKTTCTTCGGCTAGCAAACGTGAAGTAACGATTGATCTACCCAACTGGTAATTTTCTATTTTTCAAACCGCATTTTACTTGTCGATAAATAATTAATTCCTAGTTCAAGTTGTGACAAACACTGCGAATCTTATTTGATAAAATAGTTTTCCAGTGTCCCTCAACAAAGAATAGGAGTGAAAAAATGGAACGAATTATTAACCAGCATTTCACAAATGAAACGATCACATTTGATGGTTTTAGCTTTGTCGGTTGTACATTTACGGATTGCGTCATTATTATTGCAAGCTTAGATTTCAACTTTGAAAGCTGCTCTTTTTATGGTTCAGCCATTCATGTAAACCCTAAGCTCCCGATTTTCGAGATTTCCCATCGTCTATCGCAATCCATATATGATAACGAAACATCTTGCTCTCGAGACAATTTTAGTTATCCTAGAAATGTAATTATGCTTCCCGTTTAGTTCTAGAATTCTATACCCCTTCCGTGCAGAACAATGAAGTTACTGCACGGAGGGGATTACTTAGATGATAAAAACTACTCTAAGAAGAGTAGCCTAAACCAGCCTATTCGTTTATTTATTAAACGGAGGAGATAATGCCACGATTCGTTTTTTTAGCGTAATTAATAATGGTCTCATACTGCGTCTTAGCAATGCGGCGCTCTGACATAGCAAGCTCAGGATTTTTCACAATTTCAGCAAGCATCTTCAGCTCCTGCATTTCTTCAGTTGTTACTTTGACCTTTATTTTGGCCATTTGATCTCCCCTCCCTGATTAGTTTCGATATTATACGCACTTCGGATAAAGAATTCTACGCTACGGCAGTGGTTCTTTTGAATTTGACTCCACTATTTCTTCTGGAACGCTATTAGCAAGATCGTTGTTCTGCTTTCCTTTCAAATAAGATAAGCCAGCATATCCTGCCAGTAATGAGCTGCTGATTACAGCAAAGTCATCATCCGTCTTCGCCATCGACAAAGCTGTCTTAGCAACAATCCCAGTACCAATCGCTATTAGAAGATCTCCAAGAAAACCGAGGTCGATAAAAATCTTTTTCTTCGCATCACGCTTATTTCGAAGACCTATTAGAAAAATCAAGAAGTAATAAACACGTTGAAACCATTTAACGAACCAATTTGATGATAAGGTAATTCCTTCTTCATCATATTCTATGACAAGTTTTGGTAATTCGATTATGCCATTTTTCACAAAATGACCTATAAGTCCGCCAATTAGGCTCATTGAAATCGGCAAGCCGAATAATTTCAGAAAATCATGCAGGCTTGAGATGACCATCGGATTACAACCACCTTCCTTGAAAACATACAATAAAAAAATCGTATATGTACTATTTCAACTGTATGTAACAGATCGGCGGTTCACTACTATTTTTTCGAACAAAAAAAGAGTGCTATTCCAAAAGGTTCATAGCCTTTTGAAACAACACCCTGTTGGACGCTTTAGAGTTTAATGTTAGATGTGCCTAGTCACCGATTGGAAACCATCCCGGTGTATGAATAATAACTTGCCATAGTGGAGTTGGTACGACCAGTCGCTCTTGATCCTCTTTGCTGAGCGTTGTCTTAATTTCATTCTCTCTACCCTCTGCAACCTTCTCTACCCAATCAGGCTCAACTATAATTTCGCGGCCAAGTGCAACTAGAGGTACACCTGTCTGCAGAGCCTTCAGCRCATCCTCCGGCGTATGAATGGAACCTACCCCGATTACAGACACTAAATGTCCGATACGCTCTTGAATCAACTGCATGCGTGACTTTCTATCGTCTGCTCCGCTTCGCGGTTTTGACCAGAAATCAAGTACCGAGACATGGAGATAATCCAGTTCTTTCGCTGCTAACTCATCAATCAACGCATATGTGTCGTCCATTGTTATGCCCGGTGTTGTCGCCTCTTCCGGTGAAAAACGATATCCGACAATAAATGGAAGCTTTGCATGCTCAGCTACTACTCGCTTTACCTCGTCGACTACCGCAAGTGGAAATGTTAAACGCTTCTCACGGCTTCCTCCATAACGGTCATCACGCCTATTGGAGTGAGGGGAGAAAAATTGCTGCGGAAGATAACCATTGGCACCGTGTATCTCAACGCCATCGAATCCTGCTTCTATTGCTCGTCTTGTCGTCGCGCCAAAGTCACGAATAATAGCTTCAATTTCTGCCTCTTCCAGAGCTCTTGGGGTAACTCCCCCTTTATTCTGTTCTGAAGCAACCGCACTTGCGCTAACGACATCACCGTTTGGAACGAGTTCCGGTGGGCACTCTTTTCCGCCATGGAATATTTGCAATACGGCCAGCGATCCTTTTTCCTTAATTGTAGAAGCCAACCTTCTAAGGCTTGGAATCAACTCATCTCGATCACCGCCAAATTCTCCCGGAAACCCTTTTCCATTTGGTGATACATTGATGCATGCAGTAACGACCATGCCTACACCACCGGATCTTCTCGCGTAATATGCCAATTCTGCGTCTGACACGGTTCCATCCTCATTAGATGAGAAATTCGTCATTGGCGCCATAATGATACGATTTTTCAGTACATGCCCGCTTCTTACAGAAAAACTTTCGAATAAAGGTTTATAATTTGTATTCATCTTATTTATCTCTCCCAGGGTTTAAATCTGCCATTCATTACTAACTGTAACCTTTTCGGTTACTGTAATATTAAAACATACAGTTAGTGATGTCAAGCTGGATCAGTTTTACCCTTTTTAGAATGCCACTAGCACAATCAAAAATACGCTAATCGATTGGCCCCGTCCATACAATTAATATGACCATAACAGCCAAGTAAATAAGCAAAATGGCTAACGACCTATTTATTTTACGTTTCACCATTACATTTACAAGCGGGCGTAGCAATTAATAGAAAAAAACAGCTATCATCACCGGAACGGTAATAACTGTAATTAAAGATAATATCGGCTTAAAGATGAAGTCCACTTGCGATCCTAAATAAATAATGACAAGCACTAAAATAATTGCGCTGCACAACTTCATGAAATGGTTCAACTGGGTCATTAACTCACTCCCTAAACTAGCTCTAACAAACAAATGATGTGCAGCGATGCAACAAGCTCTTTATATGTCATTCTTCTTAAAGAAAGTTACCCATCTGGATAAAGAATGAAACAATATATACAGCTTTACCATACCCTGATTCCATTTTTATAAAGACCAACTCGACTTTTTTCGATATACTAGATCATATCTGAATAGTGAGGTGATGATAAAAGTGAAACATTATAGTAAATGGTTAATGCGTATCTCAGCTGTCTATGCTTTGATTGGGGCTTTCCTCGGTTCTGACATGGCGGGAAGAGAAGATTACACTCTTATTCCAGTACATACTCATATCCTGCTTGTGGGCTGGTTAACCCTATTCGCATACAGTATATTTTATTATGTAGTTAAAGAAGTTAGCATGAAGAAAATAGCAAAATTACATCTATGGGCAAGTATTATAGGTGGCGGACTTATGCCTCTTGGCATGTTTCTGTACAAAAATACAGAGAATATAGCGACCCTACTGTCATTTATTATTCCCGCCTCTATTTTGCTGATTGCCATGGTTTCATTTATCATCATTTTATTTTTTGACAAGAAAGTATTTGCACGCGATTAAAGGCAATGTTCGATTCAAGTCAAAAGCAAACGAAACGGCTGCTCCTCCTTAAGAGGAATGCGGTCGTTTTTCATTTAAATATCGCTAATAATTACAGTGTGTAAAGCCAAAATTTGAATCTCTCATACTTAACGTAGTAAACTATAAAGAGAGTCAGCAGCAATCACAACAATGTTGGTGGTTTATAACAGCAGCTAAGGAGACTAACATATGCCTCGTATACGGATAGTAACAGATTCCACCACAGACTTGCCGAAGGAAACACTAGCAAAATATCAAGTAGAGGTTATCCCGTTAACTGTATATGTGGATGGGGAGATCTATGAAGATAATGTTACGATTGAACCACTTGAATTTATTCATAAAATGAAAAACTCCGACGAGCTTCCGAAAACATCACAGCCAGCTGTTGGTGTATTTGTAGAGGCTTATGACCGTCTCGGAGAAGACGGAGACACGATTATTTCTATTCATATGACCAGCGGTATGAGTGGAACGTATGCATCGGCTTACGCAGCTGCTGAAATGTCTTCAAGCAACGTAATCGTCATTGATTCACAAATGATTTCACAAGCGCTTGGCTTTCAAGTTATAGAAGCAGCAAAAATGGTTCAGGAAGGCTGTTCGGCAGATCAGATTGTCGATCATGTGAAAGATATTCGTAATCGTACGACTTTGTTTGTTGTCGTAGAAACGCTCGATAATTTGGTCAAGGGTGGACGAATTGGAAAGGCGACAGGATGGATAAGTACCATTCTAAGCATTAAGCCAATCGCGATAATAGAGGAAGGCGTGTATACCCCATTCGCAAAAGTGCGTACCTCAACCCAAATTATAAAAAGACTGATGGAACGGTTTGAGCAGGACATTCTAGGTAAAGAAGTTACCGAAATCGGAATTTCTCATGCGGATAACCTGCCATTAGCTGAACGGCTTCGTGAGGAAATTGGCCGGATTACCTCTACTATTGTTCGAATACGACCAGCCACTCCTGTCATCACAACACATACTGGTCCAGGGGCTATTGGTTTTATGTATTGTACAACCTAATTGTACAACTTTACATCGTATGTTCATTTCAACATTGTGAGCGGCTGAAGACTCGAAGCCAGTTGCTCCATGTTTCTATAGTCTTAGTTGCGGTATCGTATATTATAGTAAAAGAAACGTAGGAGAATATATAAACCTGCTGCTGCGCTGAACATAATCATTCCTAAATAGGTTTTTATCGTTTCAGACAAGTCATTAATGATAGGGACAATGAAAAATGTTGTTACTAAAAGCAAGGCACCTGCAATACTGATGACGTCCAGCAAAAGCAGTTTAAGACGAAATAAATAAGTCCATCCCTGCCTTAGAGCACAAATATTCCATACGACTGCTACAAATTCTAATGCGAGTATGCCAATCGCAGCTCCCGCATATCCAAAACCAGGTATACGCACAAGAAAGTAATGTGATAAAGCAGACACACAAATACCAACGATTAGTCCTGTAAGCGGCACTTTCTTGCGATCCTGCGCCCACAGCATACTCGTCGTTAATTCTCGCAAGCCGACCAATAGCGGGATAATTGCAAGATAGCGAATCGGTGCCGCCGCTTCATCAGTACCGAAAATAAGTCTAGAAAGCTCCGCCCCATACACTAGCAGAAACAATCCAGCTGTCCCCCCCCAAACCCATCCCAGTTCAAGAGCCTTCCGCATTCGCAAGTAAAAATGTTTATTTCTTTTTTCTCGCCAATCGGTGACGATTTTAATGGTCACCGTATGAGATAAGGCGGCTGTGACTATGGTTGGCATATAGACGACAATAACCGCCATACCGGTAATGACACCAAACATAGCGGTTGCTTCTGAAGCAGTATGCCCTGCTGCCTGTAATCGGTTAGGAATAACAATGGCATCAAAAAAATCAGATAAGGGGACAAGCATGCGTGTGAACGCGATGATCAGCGAGGAGTGGAAAAACCAAAGCAAAACAGTACGAATCGTCTTCATGGACGAGGCTCCCCGTTCAGAGACCTCATTTTCTTTTCTGCTTGAAAGTAAAAAAAATAAGATTAATGTGCTGAAAGCTATTAAAGCACCAATAAAAGTGCCAAGAATACCGCCGCCTACCGCAATCGGAGAACCTTTATGCAAAAAGAGTACAACGAGTAATAACATAGAAGCAACACGGACCGCTTGTTCTATTAATTCTGATAAGGCGATCATTCCGTAATTTTCAAGCCCTTGTAAATATCCTCGCAGCAAACTAAGCAAGGGTACTGCAAACAGCGCGGGCGCCAAGCAGCGTATAGCAAAATCTAACTTTGGATTTCCTATCATACTGGCAATATCGAACGCAAACCAGAAAGAACAGAAACTAATGACTCCGCCAAAAATGACCATAACCGTAGAAATAATTTTGAACCAAATCCAACCTCTCACAGCATTTTTCGCCGTGAACATGGCTAATACGGTTGGAAACCCGCCCGTTATAACCATCAGTGCGAAGCCATAGTAGGAATATACCATTTGGTACATCCCTACCCCTTCTGCTCCAACCAGCCTCGTTAACGATATCCTCCCAAATAGCCCAATCACTTTCACTATAAAAATAGCGCTAGTCCGTAACGCCGTTTGTTTGAACAAAAGCGGCAGCTTCATTGCCTCACCCCTAGTTGACCAACAACCTGTCCTTATAATTCTATGATAAAGAGGATACAGGTATGTCCGAGAGGGTATAAACTGCTTGCTGCTTAATCATTCATATGAATAAGCAGGTAACCGGTATGCTTGTCCCACCCAAGATCAAAAGGTACACGGTAACGGTCAGCTGTATGGGAATTAACCAGCGGATAACCATTCTCGTCAAAACCAGTCACAATGGAGAAATGATCAACATCGCCGTGAATGACATAGGCAATTAAATCTCCAGGCAATAGTTCTGAAATGGCTCCATTCGGAAATTTTTCAGTTGGATTAACGACTTCAGTAAATAAGCCTTGCACAATGACCTTTCCATATCCCGAACGGATCAAATAATTTTTGAATCCATCAGTCTGTACCCACGACTTGCTGCCTCCTACCGGATAGAAATAACGCCAGCCACCTGACATATGCAGGCCGCCGCCTTCATCCTGATCACCGATTACTTGAGAAGCAAAGTTGGTGCAATCACCGCCTTTACTTGTATAATCCATATACTTGGGGTTGTAACGATGATTATTTCCAGCCCCCCACGCAATTCCCGCATATTTATTGGCAAAAGCGACCGCTCGATCACGATTATATTGATTGCCGACAGGAAAATCCTTTTTATATTTTGCGGATGGTGCAAATCCTGTTGCGGTATCTGGAATCAATTGTGAATTCTCATCAAGGGGATCCAAAAACCATTCTTTATAAAGATACCATTCGCCCTTCATTTTTTTCAAAGTGAGTACGTGCCGGGTGCCAATACCAAATGATTGGGGGGGGAGAATTTTATTCAAATAGACATAACTAAGCTTTAATGATTGAACGAGTGACACCTTTGCTGTGTTTCCATCGCTCTTGATACGAGTAATTCGAATATCGCTCACCGCATCAACGAAATTGATTCCTCTTCGTTCTCCCCAAGCATGTATATATTGATTTCTATGTAGCTCTTGACGCAATGCGTAACGACTCGCTGAATGATCAAGCAAATAAAACATCTCGATATTTTCTTTATTGGTCTGGTTTATTAATTCGGCTCGTCCTTTATATAATTGATTTAAAAAAGAATCGATTCCTTTATCCGTTTCTGATCCCGCTTCTAGAAGTGGAACTCCTGACATAAAAATAACGGCAAAAATAACAGTAACTTTTATAGTTAACATTTTGAATACGTGCATCAATTCTTACCTTCCTCCTTTGCCTCTATACTTACTATTTTCCAAATGAATGCTCTTCATCCCAAACGCTAACTTTTGGTATTTATTACAAACCAACAACAGAACTGCTCGGAGTTGAGCAACCGTTACGATCAGCTATTCTCTTTGACACAAGCTTGAATATAAGGTAAGTTATACAGTATAATATTATATATAAAGATATAAAATATATATTAATTAAAGGAGAGAACTTTTCGTGAATTCTGAACAACTAGATAAATTTACAGACATCACCATAATAGGCGGAGGGCCAGCCGGTATG
>NZ_JBFUHJ010000181.1:0-9940 GCF_056402455.1 Paenibacillus sp. P4_A7
GTAAAGGCTATGTGGTTGTGCAAGATTTATTGAGTGATGAAGATTTGATGCCCATTATTTCGGCTTATAGCGCATTTATCGATCGACGGGCGAAAGAACTGAAGGCGGAGGGGAAAATTCAAAACCTCTACGAAAATGAACCTTTTGAACGTCGGTTTGCGAAGCTTTTCGCCGAAAGCCGTGAGATCCAAAATGGACTCGACATCATGCAGGCCCGTTTGAAACCTATGTTTGAATTTTTGCATAATGAAAACTTGCTGGATGTAGTAGAGAGTTTGCTCGGCAAGGAGTTAACATGTAATCCAATCCAACATATACGTGGTAAAGTACCGGCTGAGATGCAGAGTGGAGATAGTTACTTGAATGTACCTTGGCATCAAGATGCCGCAGTCACGATAGAAGAAGCGGATAACTCTGATATTATCACGTTCTGGCTTCCTCTTGTGGACGCTGTTGCCGAAACAGGCTGTATGGAAGTGATGCCCGACGTATGGAGACAAGGATTATTAAAACATCATTCCGACGGTGGAACAACAATCGTGCCCGAACAGTTACCAGATGTACAACCCGTTTTAGTGCCATGTTTTAAAGGCGGTATCGTCATCATGAACAAGTACACACCACATCGCGGAACGTCAAATGTCTCGGACATCGTAAGGTGGAGCATCGACCTACGCTACCAGAAAACGGGGGAACCAACTGGAAGACCGTCCCATCCGGATTTCGTTGTTCGCAGCGTTGAGAATCCAGGGAGTATGCTAATCGATTATGAAAAATGGTGTGAGATGTGGGAGGAAGCGCTGACCGCTAAGCCAAGTCATAGTTTGCACCGCGTGTAGCTTCGAATATTTAATATCACAATAGCTGGACAATGGATGACTAGATCATCAGTTGTCCGGCTATTCTTAATCAGATATCACTTGGTGAAACGATTCTATTTCGACTTAAAATGCATTTTTAAGTACATAAAACCTCCTATATGACGTTGATTTGTATAGAATAAAGGATTGACAGCTCTATAAAGTCACATTTATAATCAAATATGAGACTAATAGAAACGTTTCGATTAAAGTCGGAACGACATCCGGAGAGGTTGCGACTAACATGACAAATGAGACTCCACAATTGCCTAACCAAATAAATAACAAGGTAAACTTAAATGAGTTAATTCAGAAAATGACGATAGAAGAGAAGATCGCACAGCTTATCCAACTGGCTGTTCCTTTTTATGAGGGTGTAGAAAGCAACGGACTGATTACAGGCCCGATGGAATCCCTCGGTATTACGGAGGAAACCGTCACCAACTCGGGCTCAGTGCTCGGAATGGCAGGGGCACAGGAAGTAATCAATTTGCAACGCACTCATTTAAAAAATAACCGTCATGGCATTCCGCTTTTGATGATGGCAGATATCGTTCATGGTTTTAAGACAATCTTTCCTGTTCCACTTGCGATTGGTTGTTCCTGGGATTTGGAGCTTGCAGAGAAAAGCGCAGAAATCGCTGCTAAGGAAGCCTCCGTTTCAGGTGTTCATGTGACTTTCGCGCCAATGGTAGATCTCGTACGAGATCCGAGATGGGGCCGAGTGGTAGAAGCAACTGGGGAAGACCCTTATTTGAACGCTGAGTTCTCTAAAGCATTTGTTAGGGGATTTCAGGGTAAAGATCTTTCAGATGACCTGGTTAGAGTTGCAGCGTGCGTAAAACACTTTGCAGCATACGGGGCCGCAGAAGCAGGTCGAGACTATAATACGGTCGATCTGTCGGAACGCCAAATGCTCGAGTTTTATTTACCGGCTTATAAAGCAGCACTGGACGAAGGCTGCGAGATGGTCATGACCGCTTTTAACACAGTGGACGGTATACCTGCGACAGGCAACTCGAAGCTGATGAGAAAGCTGCTGCGGGAGGAATGGGGCTTTGACGGCATACTCATTTCTGATTGGGGAGCGGTTAAAGAGTTGATCGCACACGGTGTCGCTGCAGATGAATCGGAGGCGGCATATAAGGCGATCAAAGCCGGAGTCGACATTGAAATGATGACCTCAAGTTACGTCAATCATTTGCCAGAGCTGGTAGAGAGTAAGAAAGTGGACGTAGCACTTATCGACGAGGCTGTCTWGCGTATTCTGACGTTAAAGCAGAAGCTTGGGCTGTTTGAGAATCCTTACCGGGCTGCTGATCCAGAACGTGAGCGGGAGATCGTATTCTGCGAGGCTCATCGCGAGGCTGCGCGTGAATTGGCGATCAAATCCTGCGTCCTTCTCAAAAATGAAGGTTTATTGCCGCTTAAAAAGGATCGGAAAATCGCACTAATCGGTCCTTTTGCGAGTAACAATGACGTCCTTGGGCCTTGGTCTTGGACAGCCTCTAAGGACGACGCCGTCACTATGGCAGATGGTATGAGAAACAAATTGAACGGATCAGCAGAGTTGTTAGTCGCACAGGGCTGTGAGATCGAGACAGCAACAGAGGAACAATTGCAAGAAGCGCTTGAGATCGCTCGAAATGCAGACACGATTGTCTTGGCTCTAGGCGAGCATTCGGACATGAGCGGCGAAGCTGGCAGTAGGGCGGATATTTGTTTGCCTATGATACAKCTTGAGCTTATTCGCAAGCTCAAGACACTAAATAAGCCGATCGTCGTTGTACTATTTAACGGACGTCCACTAGACCTGCACGGTGTATTTGATGAAGCGGACGCGATTCTGGAAGCTTGGTATCCAGGCACCGAAGCAGGAAGCGCAGTAGCTGAATTATTGTTCGGAGACGCTAATCCAAGCGCGAGGTTGACGATGTCTTTCCCTTACAGCATAGGTCAAGTGCCTGTATACTACAACTCGTTCAACACGGGACGTCCACAAGGAGCTCCTGATGCGCAGGTTCGTTATGTGTCCCAGTATTTAGACATCCCGAATGAGCCATTACTTCCTTTTGGCTTCGGACTTAGTTATTCAGACTTTGAATACGGTGAAGCTAAACTTTCGGCTGCTGTCATGACAGAGGTCGAGCCAATCAGGCTGACTGTTAAGCTGACGAATAAAGGAAGCGTTTCGGGAGTAGAAACGGTACAGCTATACGTTAGGGATATTTCGGGCGAGGTTGTGCGTCCCGTGAAGGAGTTAAAGGACTTCCGTAAGGTCGCACTTCAGCCGGGAGAAAGCACCGAGCTTGAATTTGTGCTTACTGAGAAACAGCTGCGGTACTACCACTCTGATCTTTCTCATAGTAGCGATACAGGAGCTTTTATTGCTTTCGTAGGTCCGAACAGCAGAGAGAATACCCAGCTTCCGTTCAAATTAGTGATGTAACAGATTCAGCTCCATATGCCATTAGAAGAACTTCAACCAGAATGCTCTGGTGGCCTAATATTTTGAATAAAACGAAAGGGCTGTCCCCAAATACTGAGGGACAGCCCTTTTTGTGCGATAATATGTGTTATATTAAATAAACTATTCTTTAACAGCGCCGATAACGATTCCTTTAACGAAGAAACGCTGCAGAAATGGATAAACCAATAAGATTGGGAGAGCACTGATGAAAATTTGTGATGCTCGTAGTGTTCGCTGCGACATATTGGCAATTACAGCAGGATCAAAACCCGTATTGCTTCCTTGCACGATAAGTGTTTGCATGAAGCTTGCAAGCGGGAGATTCTCAGATCCCTTCATATAGATAAGTCCATCGAAATATGCGTTCCAGTGTCCCACCATCGTAAACAAGGAGATCGTTGCGATTGCCGGCAAAGATATGGGAAGATAAATCGATATGAAGCTTCTGAAATGTCCGGCTCCATCAATAAATGTTGCTTCCTCCAATTCCTTAGGAACGGATCGGAAGAAATTCAAGAGCAGGATAATGTTGTATACCGTAACGAGGCCCGGTAAGATCAAAGCGAGCAATTTATTCAAAAGACCAAGCTTCATTACAAGAATATACCCTGGAATTAGACCGGCGGTGAACAGCATCGTGACGACGAAATACCATAGATAAGCGTTTCTGCCACGAAATACACGGTTATCTTTGGATAGAGCAAATGCAGCGAGAGAGTTCACAGTTAAAGCTAATACAGTACCTAGAACGGTACGCTGGACGGATACCCAGAGGGAGGTAACAAAGTTTTCATTACTAAATGTCGTAGCATAAGCCTCAAACGTAAACCCGATTGGCCAGAACGTAACAAGTCCAGCGTTGGCGGGAGCTGTGGCGCTTAAGGAAACCATCAGTAAGTGATATAAAGRCAATAAACAAACGACGGAGACTATTGCGAGTAGTACATAGTTGAATACGCTAAAAATACGGTAAGGCACCGTTTTGTGATACATGAGCGTTCACCCTTTCAAGTAAAACGACCTCACCGTCCATAGGACGGCGCTGCACGTTTGTATCGAGCGATAAGATCTAATGAAGGACATTGAAGCTTGAGCTTTCAATACGTGCAAGTGGTACTAGAAAATTCGATATCCTGCGAATTTATACGCAAGTCGGTAGGAAATTACGATTAACACTAAACTGATCACTGATTTGAATAGACTGACAGCAGTTGCAAAGCTGAATTGCCCGCTTAGCAAGCCTTGTCGATAGACGAACGTATCGATGATATCGCCTTGTTGATAAATCATCGGGCTATAAAGGTTAAATACTTGGTCGAAATTCGCATTAAGAACGTTGCCTAGCGCTAGCGTTGCGACCACAATAATAATCGGTATGAGTGATGGTATTGTAATATAAATGGTTTGCTTAAGACGGCCAGCCCCGTCTACTTCTGCCGCTTCGTACATTGCCGGGTTTATTCCGGCAAGTGCAGCAAGGAAGATGATCGTGTTAAAGCCAAATTCCTTCCAGACATCACTGAAAATGATCGTAAGTCGGAACCAAGTGCCGTCGCCCAAGAAGAAAATCGGTTTTATACCGAACACGCCCGTCAGAAACTGGTTTACAATACCGGTCTGAGAGAGCAAGTCGATCAAGATGCCTCCAAGCGTGACCCAGGAAAGAAAGTGAGGTAAGTATACGAGCGTCTGGATCGACCTTTTGTATCCCATATTCCGTACCTCGTTTAATAATAATGCGAAGGTAAAAGGGATAAGTAGATTCAAAAAAATCTTGGAAACAGCGAACAAGAGCGTGTTCATTGTAATTTTCATGAAGTAATCATTTTCGAACATGTATCGAAAATGTTTCAGACCGACAAATGGTGAGTCGGCGAATCCGAGTGATGCTTTATAATCCTGAAAAGCCATTATAATACCTGTCATTGGCAAGTAGGAAAAAATAAAAACTGATAGTACAGCCGGCAGCACCATAAGATGCAGAACCCACGGTACTCTGTACCCCGTTCTTTTTTTCACTTTCCGGGTGGTGGCATCAAGATTGACATCTGATGTAGTAGTTTGGTTCATAGCTCTCTCCCCGTTCTTAAAAAATTCATTTGTTTATCAGGTGAAGCCCTGATATATATAATAACAACACTAACGTTCATCGAACCATAAGACATTGTTAGGATCGATAGGGTTTTGTTAGGGACATTGTCTGGGGGGAACTTTAATGAAGCTAGGCAGAAGCATAAATTTTGTCAAGAACAGGATGAGATCTAAAATGAGTCTGTTCGCAAAAATGAATGGGTTGATCATCATATTATTCATTCCAATCATCGTCTTTTTTGCATTTTCCAACAGGGTCTCATTTAATGTAATCGATAAGGAGCTTCAGGCTTCTAATATTAAGCAGCTCTCGTTTCTATCCAGTCAGATCGATTCACGCATCAATCAGACCATGGATTTCGTGGTTACTTTTTCAAGAGACCCAAATGTTCGCAAATTCAATGGATTAAACATTTGGGACGATCGCTATGACAAGATGCAGACGAGGTATGTCATCCAGGAAAAGATGATGCTGCAATCTGGAGTGACGAATATATGGCCAGTCAAGTTCACCGTCTATTCGCAGTTAAACAAAGAGGCGATATCAAATGCTAGCAGTATGGTTGTATATGACGAGAAGTTCTTGAAAAGCAATGTAATGGGCAAATGGTCTCATAGCGATAGTGAAGCAACCATTGCGGATAAGAAAGCGTTCCATTGGTTTTATGCCGATTCTTATGGGCAGCAGGATGCTCTAAAAGGTAGTAATTTGGTCGTACAAGCTAGTTTTTACAATGAAAATATTCAGAATATGTTGGACACATATAAGGCAGGAGGGAAAGGAGATCCCTTGTTATATCATAAGGGTGATACTCCGATTTTGAATCGCAGTGCAAGTGAGAAGTTGTCAAATGAGCTTATTCGTCTTTTGGACGAGAAAGACCTAGAAGAAACGATGCAAGAAGTTGTTGAACTGGACAACAAACGTTATTTGATGAGCTCGGTTAAATCACTTTATCTGGATTGGTATTTGATAGACATTGTACCGCTTGATCAGATTTTAGGTCCCATATCGTTCAGTCGCAATTTATTTTATTTGGCAATTGCGCTGCTCTTCATGGTAGGAATCTCCTCTTCAGTACTGATGTATAGGAATGTTCAACGTCCGATCCGTAAGCTTATCCGTGGCTTGCAAAGCGTACAGCGAGGAGATTTCTCGGTCCGTATTGATTCCGATGTAAATAATGAGTTTGCATTCTTGTTCTATCGGTTTAACGATATGTCCCAGCAAATTCAAGCCTTGATTGAGAACGTTCTTAATGAAAAGCTAAGAGCTCGAGAAGCCACCTTGAAGCAGCTGCAAGCGCAGATTAATCCACATTTTTTATACAACTGCATTGGTTATATGATCAATATGGCTCAAATGAAAGATGAAGAGGCTGTCGTTTCGATGGGTCACAATCTGAGCGCATATTATCGATATATGACTCGCATAGATCGGCCTATGGCGTCGTTGAACGAAGAAGTCCAGCTGATCATTAATTATTTGGATATCCAAAAGCTTCGCAATGGCAGAATTCATTATCATATTGCTATTTCCGATGAGATGCTGAAACAGCATGTCCCGCGGTTGATGCTGCAGCCGATCGTAGAGAACGCGGTCATTCACGGGGTAGGAAAGACCTATTCCTCGGGAGAAATTCGAATTACGGGCGAAATGTCGAACGGCTACTGCAAGCTCTACGTTGAAGATGATGGACCTGGCATGACCGAAGAGCAATTAGAGACGCTCAATCGTAAAATGAAGGAGCCATTGCAAGATGATATGGGCTATGGTTTCTGGAATACGAATCAGAGGATTATCCATCATTTCGGCGATAAATCACATATTAGTTTCACGAAATCGGATATTGGAGGATTTCGTACAGAGATGGTGTGGGAATTCACTTCAGTAGAAGTACAGCACCATCAATCTAAGCAAGAAGGAGAACAATTAAATGCAAATGATCATCGTTGATGATGAAGCACACTGGGTAGACAACCTATCTACGACTAAGCCATGGCACACACTAGGCATTGAACAAGTCCATAAAGCATATTCCGCACAAGAGGCGTTGCGAATTCTCGAAACCCATCCGATAGATATCGTGATCTCTGACGTTCTCATGCCTGAGATGACGGGGATCGAGCTGATCGGGAAAATCCGCGAGCGCGACAAAAAAATTAAATGTATCATCCTTTCAGGCTATTCTGATTTCGAATATACGAAGGAAGCGCTCAGGCACCATGCGGTGGATTATCTACTTAAACCGCCGACTGACAATGAATTACTTGGAGCTGTGAAGCTTGCAGTTGATCAATTGGAGACCGAATGGGGAGACATAAGCTCACATGAGCGAATTGAATTTACATTAAGAGAAAATCTTCCCCTCTTACGTGGTCAATTGCTGTTAAGCGCATTGCGTGGTGAGCATCATCCTGTCGATGAATGGAACAGGAAGCTCGAAAGCTACCAATTGCCTATTCGTTTCGGGGAATGTGCATTGATGCTCGTTAGAATGGAAGAAGAGTTTGGACAGTATCGGAATAATGGCCAGCATCTATTGGAATACGCCATTATTAATATTGCCGAGGAAATTTTTGGTGAATTCGCTCATGTATGGGGCGTAAAAGAGGAACATGGTTACCTTGCGTTTCTGCTCCAGTCCAAGGACGAACATCGGTACGACGGTATGGAAACGAAGCTAGAGAAGTCGGCTATGCAGCTCCAATCGAAAGTAAAGCAGTTTTTGAAAGGATCATTGTCCATCGTCATGTCGGAGTCCTTCCAGTTTCCCGATAATCTTTCGGAACGATATCGTCACGCGCTTGCTTATTTTCGGCAAATCGTTGGAGACGAACGTGAATTTGTTATGCGAGCGGGCGATTTGGAAAGTCATGTCTCCCATGGAGCCTTAGACATTATACACGCTCCGCCGGGCTTGAAAAATTTGCTTGAGGCTGGGCGTTGGGACGTAGCGGAACAAAAACTGGTTGAGGTATTCGCTGAGTTGGATGAGAAGTGGTCAGATTCATGGGAGCATTGTCTAGAAGCAGGGTATATTATAGCATCATCCTTTACACATTATGCCCATCGTAATGGACATACGCTTGAAGGACTGTTAGGGCAGGATATGGAGCTGCTGCAAAGCGGTGAGGTTTTTTCTTCCATCGGTAAGCTACGGGGATGGGCTTTTGGCGCACTGAGCAAGCTGAAGGAAGGAACATCCGACGAAGTAAAGGATATTCGTTCCGTATATGTAAAAAAAATCCAGAGATTTGTAGAGACGAACCTACATCTTGACGTATCGTTGCGCGCACTCGCAGATCATGTGAACCTGCACCCCACGCATTTATCTAAGCTCTACAAGATCGAAACAGGTGAAGGAGTCAGCGACTTCGTATCCCGGCTTCGGATGGAGACAGCATGCCACAAGCTGAAAACGACCGAAAAGAAGGTTTACGAGATCAGTGCGGAGATCGGATACTTGGATCCGGCTTATTTCATTAAAGTTTTTAAGAGACAATTCGGATCTACACCGCAAGAATATAGGGAAGAAAACTAACAACATGACAGAGTCCTATGAAAACTAAAAAAATCCTATAGATGACCTCCTAGACCTGTTGGTAAAGTAACACTTATAAACAATCTTACTTCTTAGGGGGAGAAACGAAATGAGTAAATTCAAAAAAGTAGTGTTACCGCTAGCAGCAACCATGTTAATCGTGTCGGCTTGCAGTGGCAATGCAGGTAACAATGGAAACGCGGATAACAAGGGGACGGACACTCCGAAGGCAACGGAAGCTACGAAATCTGCAGCTGATCTTGCATTCGAAAAAGGTAAATATGATCCACCGATTGATATCAGCACTATTATCATGCCGAAGGAATACACAAAGGGTGAAACGAAGGAAGACAACGTTCATGACCGTTGGATGCTAGAGACACTTGGAATGAAACATAAGGACACTTGGTATCCAGCAGGTGGCGATCAATATAAGCAACAGCTTCAGCTTGCGCTTACTTCCGGTGAAAAACTACCTGATTTCGTCATGGTGCCGACTGATTCAGTATTGACGAATCAACTAATTGATTCGAAGCAGTTCATTCCAATTGATGAGTTGTTCGAAAAATATGCAAGCCAAGTTTGGAAAGACCATGCAGCAAACAATCCAGAGCTGTGGTATCCGTTCACAAAGGACGGCAAAAAATGGAACCTTCCAATTATGGAGTACACGGATAACGATGATACACTTCTATGGTTGCGTGAAGATTGGATGCAAAAGCTTAAGCTTGAGACTCCAAAAACAATTGCGGATCTTGAGAACATTATGGATAAATTCAAGAACCAAAACCCAGATGGATTGGCAGCGAAAGATGTCTTCCCACTGGCAATTTCCTTGAAAAACAATACAAACACATGGATGGGCGGACTTGACTGGCTGTTCGGTGCATACGGCACTGTTCAAGAGCAATGGAACAAAGACGCTAACGGCAACCTAGAATACGGTTCCGTTAATCCGGGTGCTAAGCAAGCTC
>NZ_JBFUHJ010000182.1:0-12292 GCF_056402455.1 Paenibacillus sp. P4_A7
ATGCAGCACCTTCGCAGCATAGGGATTGATGGTCCATACGGCATGACCATTTTTAAAATCATGCTCAGTCATTGCTGGTACGGATGCACCATCTTTATCCGAATAAAGCCAAAAAAGCGCGATTCCAATCAGCAGAGCAATTAAAATGAATAGGATGGTAAGCTTATGACTGGACTTGAGAGGTTTGTTTTGGGGCAGCATGATATCAGTCCTTTCTTATATCGCCGTTTATCTTTATGGATAAACGCTTCACAAGCGGCTTTACTATGTTACCTATGCTGTTTAAGCAAGGTACAGAACCGTAACACAGCATTGCTTTAACTGTTTTGGCGTGGATTTAAGTTTGACTCTGAATGTAAAAGGTATGGGTTAGGGAGACAACAGTAGACAAATAATTGGCAAGAGTGTATAGTAACTACTGATAATTTAATAGTTTATAAATAGGTGCTTGATTGAGTTTTACTAGAGAAAATGTAAGGTATCTCTAATACTCGTTGAAGCTTAATAGGGAAGTTCGGTGAAAATCCGGCACGGACCCGCCACTGTAAGGAGCGGCATTGTGAGTGAATACTCGCCATTGCCTGTGCACCAGCAATAAGTCACTGAGTGAATGCTCGGGAAGACGCTGGCTGCGAGATCTGAGTCAGGAGACCTGCCTATTTACATAACGCTGTATCCTACGTGGACTTAGGGAGGTGTTGGAAGAGCAATTCGCTATCTTTTTTTGGCGTATGACAGCATTTCTGACACATTTGTCAGAGATGCTTTTTTTGTTTTAAAAATATAGGAAAGTTTCACACGATACTTTTCCCTATATTTTACCGCGTTACGAGCTTATGCCGCCAGAGTACGGCGTCAGCTGATTATGGTTGTACGGAATACAATTATAAGGAGTGTAAAGAAGAATGAATGGAATGAACAAGAATTTGATGAGAACACTATTAGGTTTTATGCTAGCGATGATGCTTGTATTTACTGCAGCATGTGGTGCTGATGCGAACAAAGAAAACAATACAGGAAAAACGACGAATACGGAGCAGGGAGATAGTTACAAGCCGACGGAAGCATACCCAGTTATCATTAAAGATGATACAAATACGGAAGTGAAGTTTGAACAAGCGCCTACGAAAATCGTAACTTTAGCACCAAGTGAAACAGAAGCGATCTATGCGATCGGTTCTGGAGAGCAGGTTGTTGGTGTAGACGAGTATAGTAACTATCCGGAAGAAGCGGCATCGAAAACGAAGGTTGGCGATATGACGACAAATATTGAAGCCGTTGTTGCGTTGAACCCTGACCTAGTCCTAGCATCTTCATCCATGAATTCGGAAGCGATTACTAAGCTTCGTGAGTTGAAAATTACAGTATTAGCAACAGATCCTTTGACTTATGATGCGGTTGTTGCCAAAATCGAAAATTTAGGTAAAATTATG
Source organism: Paenibacillus sp. P4_A7 (assembly GCF_056402455.1). Taxonomy (NCBI): domain Bacteria; kingdom Bacillati; phylum Bacillota; class Bacilli; order Caryophanales; family Paenibacillaceae; genus Paenibacillus; species Paenibacillus sp. P4_A7. The sequence goes on from NZ_JBFUHJ010000182.1 coordinate 1,434, forward strand.
AATAGACCAACCGAAGCGGCAGCTATTGCTGACAACATGCGTTCGGTTAAACAACAAGTAACCGATGCGGTAAAAGGTGCTGAGAAGAAGACTGTATACTTAGAGTTCTCCCCTGGTTGGAGCGTTGGCAGCGGTACTTTTCTTGATGAGCTCCTAACACTTGCAGGAGGAACTAATGTTGCAGCTTCTAAGCCAGGCTGGTTCGAGGTTAGCGCGGAAGAAGTTGTTACTCAAAATCCGCAATTGATTATATATCCTGCATTGAAGGAGGATCCGAATCCGATTGTTGCTGGTATTAACAGCCGTCCCGGCTGGAATGTTATCGACGCGGTGAAAAACAAGCAATTGTTTGCCGTAACCGAGGATCCGCTTGTGCGGGTTGGACCACGCCTTGCAGACGGATTGCTTGAATTAGCTAAAGTGATTCACCCGGATCTCGTAAAATAAATGTTGAAACATAAATTAGTTTGGTATGGAGGAGCAGCTATGCTCCTTCTTGCTGTTTCTATCGTTGCTAGTCTTTCCATTGGTTCTGCTGGAATTTCTTTTCGTGATGTTTGGGGTATACTGATTCATCAGCTGCCATGGCTCAAGGACGAGCCTGTTACCTATACTCCTGGAGAAATTGCGATCGTTACGCAAGTAAGGCTTTCTCGCGTTCTGCTTGCTGTACTTGTTGGCGCTTGTCTTGCGTTAGCAGGAACAGGGTTCCAAGGGGTGCTGAGAAATCCGTTAGCTGACCCTTACACGCTAGGAGTCGCTTCTGGTTCTTCTGTTGGTGCTGCTTTTATTATTTTATTCGGATTGCAAACGGCGCTTGGGATGTGGACGATTCCGCTAGTGGCGTTCGCAACGGGGACGGTTACTCTATTAGGTGTGTTCTGGCTCTCGCGAGAAAAAGGCGTGATGCATATTGAAACGCTCATTTTATCTGGTGTCATTATTCAGTCCTTTCTGGGCGCATTTGTTTCCTTCATGGTGTCGATGTCTGAGGGTGTCGTCAATCAGATTTTGTTCTGGCTGATGGGGTCACTTGCTATGAGAAGCTGGGATAATGTCTATATGCTAATTCCATTTCTTGCAGTTGGGCTTCCTTTATTGCTCGTTTATGGACAATCACTTAATTTATTTGTACTCGGCGAGCGTCATGCGGCACATTTGGGCATTCGCGTCGAGAGGACTAAGCTTATTGTACTCATAAGCTCCACGTTGTTAACTGCTGCTGCAGTTTCTGTCTCAGGAGTAATAGGCTTTGTTGGACTTGTCGTTCCGCATTTAATTAGGCTGCTAGTTGGACCGGATTATCGATTAATAACACCGTTGTCGGCAATTGGTGGAGGCATATTTGTTTTATGGGCAGATACACTAGCTAGAAATGTACTGACTCCAAAAGAAATTCCACTCGGCGTCGTCACAGCGTTAATCGGAGCCCCCTTTTTCGCTTACTTATTACACCGTCGCAAGCTGAAACAAGGAGGCTCACTATGATTGACGTACGAGGAATAATGCAGTCGGTTCAAGGCCGTCATGTATTGTCTAATCTCTCTTGTTCCTTTCAAAAAGGTCTGATGTATGGGATTATTGGACCTAATGGTGTAGGTAAATCAACCTTGCTTCATTTATTGTCAGGTGTAGAGCGTCCGAGAGAAGGCGAGGTACTGCTAGAGGGTCAGCCGATTAGCGCTTTACCGCGTAAGCAGTTGGCACGAAAGATGGCTGTGCTGCAGCAAAGCGGTCTTCCGCCTGTTGGTTTCACGGTGCGTGAAGTTGTCAGTATGGGGCGATTTCCGTATCAGAACTGGCTTGGCAGTGAAGAGCAGGACTCGGATTCTATCATAGATGACGCATTGCAAGCGATGGGATTACAAGATCTTGAGCTTCGCAAAATGGATCAGTTAAGCGGAGGAGAGAGACAACGCGTAGCACTCGCTAAGCTGATGGCGCAGGAGCCATCTATTATTTTGCTAGACGAACCAACGACCTATTTGGATATCGGATATCAGATTCAATTGTTGGATACGGTTAGAGAGTGGCAAAGAGAACGCGGACTGACCGTTATTGCCGTCTTGCATGATCTGAATTTAGCTTCACTCTATTGTGATGAACTTGTGGTCTTGCATCAAGGAACTGTTGCTGCAGCAGGTAGTCCACATGAAGTATTAACCTCTGAGCTGATAGAGCGAGTATATGAAACGGTTACAACAGTCATTGCACATCCGATCACTGGCAAGCCGCAAATTATGCTGCAGCCAGGATTTGAACCTATAGCTTGATTGAATTTGGAATACGAAGGAGCAATAAGTAATGTCTGAGCATTTGTACGAAGAATTGTTGAATACAGTGTCGCGTATTAAACCGTTTGAAGAGGAAAAGGCACAGTTAGCTGATCACCATTCTAATTCACTGACAAAGCCTCCAGGTAGTCTTGGCAAGCTTGAAGCTATTGCTCGCCAGCTTGTTGGAATTACAGGTCAATTATGGCCAGATTTATCACACAAAGCAGTCATTGTCATGGCTGGCGATCATGGTGTCTGTGAGGAGGGGGTTAGCGCCTTCCCACAAGCAGTGACACCGCAGATGGTAATTAATTTTCTAAATGGCGGTGCGGCAGTTAATGTGCTTGCAAGACAAGCAGGAGCAAATGTCGTATGCGTAGATATCGGGGTAAACGCTGATTTGGAACACGAATTGCTCGTAAGCCGCAAGGTAGTAAGAGGGACAGCCAATATGGCGAAGGGGCCTGCTATGACCCGTGAAGAAACAATACGCGCAATTATGGTTGGTATCGAGATCGTTAACGAGCAGGTTCGTCAGGGCGTACGCCTTATAGCAACTGGTGAGATGGGTATTGGCAATACAACAGCAAGCGCAGCTATTACAACAGTGCTTACTGGATTGTCGCCGGAGGAGTCCGTAGGACGCGGAACGGGTATTAATGATGCAGGCTGGTTAAACAAGGTGGATGTTGTCAAACGTGCAATTGCGCTAAATAAGCCCGAAGCGTCCGATCCTATTGATGTGCTCGCAAAGGTAGGCGGCGTAGAAATTGCTGGACTAGTCGGCGTTATTATCGGCGCTGCTGCTAACGGCTGTCCAGTAGTTATAGATGGGTATATTTCATCCGCAGCTGCTCTTGTCGCGTCTCGCATAGCAGAGCAGACAAAACCTTATATGATCGCATCGCACTTATCACAGGAGCAGGGACATTTGAAGCTGCTGGAATCCATTGGCTTATTGCCGATGATTCAATTGGAGCTAAGGCTGGGTGAAGGTACAGGAGCTGTATTATGCTTTCATTTTATTGATGCAGCGCTTCTTCTTATGCAAGAAATGGCGACTTTCGATAGCGCAGGTATATCAAAAGGTTAGGTGATAAATGATGGCAATACTCGTAACTGGCGGTGCCCGCAGCGGTAAAAGTGGCTTCGCTGAGCAATATGCGAAACGATCTGGCGCAAGGGGGATATATCTGGCTACATGTCAGCCCTATGACGAGGAAATGACAGCTAGAATCGGGAAGCATAGAGAAGATCGCGATCATTCTGGTTTTATATGGGAGACAGTGGAGGAGCCTTATGAAGCTGCGGAGCTGCTGGAACAATTCGCGAAGCAAATTGCTGAAGAAGTAGAAATGGGTAATAAACCTCCAGTAGTACTGATAGACTGTTTGACACTTTGGCTAACGAATTGGCTGCTTCGTGTTGATTATGAATCTCTTAGTGAACTACGGTTGGAAGCTGAAAAGGACAAGCTATTATCCGCGATTCAAAATTTTCCTTATACACTGCTGTTGGTTACAAATGAGGTTGGTGACGGTATCGTTCCCGAGTATCCACTCGGTAGGCTGTTTCGTGATGAGGCAGGCCGTCTCAACCAACAGGTAGCGGCCATATGCGAGAGAGTTTTTCTAGTGACGGCAGGTATTCCTATTGAGCTGAAGTCGCAAGCTTTTAGATGGGAGCAGCTATGATGTTTTACTCCTTAGAAGAACTGCTGCTGCTCACGGCCGCAGCCATCATAATTGATTGGATCTTCGGCGATCCGAAGTGGCCGACCCATCCTGTCATCTGGATCGGTCGGCTTATTCGATTATTAGAGCGGTTGCTAGCGCCAGAACGACGGGAAGGCTATCCAAATATCGTAAAACTACTTGGTGTAGTTCTAACAGCAACCACTTTATTAATAAGCTTTGGGGTGATGTGGGGCTTGGTTTGGACAGCGAATGCCATACATCCTTGGCTTGGCTATGTGCTAAGTGTGTGGTTCATCTCAACTACGATTGCCGTTAAAGGTTTAAAGGATGCTGCGATGCTCGTCTATAAACCATTAATAGCAGGAAGGCTAGATGAAGCCAGAAAATATGTGGGTTACATAGTGGGACGCGATACAGATAAACTTGATGAACGTGAAGTAGCGCGGGCTACAGTAGAGACGGTTGCTGAAAATACGGTAGATGCGCTTGTATCTCCGATTTTGTTCGCTCTTATAGGAGGCGCACCACTTGCGATGCTATATCGCGCAACAAATACATTGGATTCGATGGTTGGCTATCGTAATGATAAATATATACATTTTGGTTGGTGCTCGGCACGTACGGATGATGTGCTTAACTATATTCCAGCTAGAATAACGGGTCTATTACTTGCTTTATCGGCATTAGCGTCTCCTGGGATGAAAGCTGGACAAGCCATGCGAGCAATTATTAAGTTTGCACGATTTCATCCTAGCCCGAACAGCGGCATCCCTGAATCAGCTGTTGCGGGAGCACTTGGTTTTGAACTTGGTGGAACAAACGTCTATTTCGGAAAATCGAGTGAACGTGCAAGAATGGGGTGGCCTTTAAGACCTTTGCAGCCGAATGATATTAGGCTGACCGTCCGTTTATTGTATAGTGTCAGCGTAATTTTATTAACGGGGGTGATCGTTGCATGGTTAGTGGTTCAGTGAAGCTGCATGTTCAAGCTTTTGTAGCTGCCTTTCAATTTTTAACGCGATTGCCTTTGCCYATGACAGTTCCCTTCAACTCACCTGTATTGACGCGAAGCATCATCTATTTCCCAGCAGCAGGAGCTTTCATTGGCGGATGTGTAGCAGCATCAGCTTGGCTCTTAAATCTAGTGCTGCCAGAATGGCCAGCAGCGGTTATTCTTCTTGCTATATGGACAGCGCTTAGCGGAGGGCTTCATCTGGATGGTTGGATGGATACAGCTGACGGCGTACTAAGTCATCGTTCAAGAGAGCGTATGTTGGAAATAATGAAGGATAGCCGAGTAGGGGCAATGGGAGTGTTGGCTGCGGTGCTTCTGCTTCTTCTCAAAGCTTCGTTACTGGCAGAACTTCTTGTTCAAGAGAATATCGCTATTTATTTAATGGTATTAATAATTAACCCCATATGGAGCCGTGCGTGGATGGCAGCTGCAATCGGAAGTTGGCCTAGTGCAAGGCGCGGAGAAGGAATCGGGCAATTATTTAATGGCGTTAATCGAATAGGGATTTTAGCAGCTTGTCTCGTTTCGTTTATTCTAACGTTTGGCATATTAATGGGTTTTCAATTCAAACTAACAGATGCAATTGCGATCATGGGAGCTTGTTTCCTTGTTACTATTATAAGTGGCGGTCTTCTTGGCATATGGTTAAATCGCAAGCTGGGCGGTTTAACTGGTGATACTTATGGTGCAATGAATGAAGCCGTTGAAGCGATGCTGCTCCTGGCAGCGGTTGTTTGGCTAAACGCTTCATAGTGGATTAGAGAGTTTCATAAAGAGTTTCATAAGAAGGAGCTTGATACATTATGCTGGAGAGATATGGGCACGGCGGAGATTTGCGAACAGCCGAGGAAGCATTCGGAAAGCCAGCGGACTCCTTCGTCGATTTCAGCTCGAATATGAATCCGTTGGGACCTCCAAGTGGAGTTAAGAGGGCATTGTTAGCCTATGCGGACATTATTGGACAATATCCAGACCCTGCCGTGCGTGGTCTTAGAAATAAGCTTGCGCTTCATCATGATATTGATGAGCAATCCATCTTGATAGGTAATGGGGCAGCCGAGCTGATTGACTTAGTTGTACGGGCGTTACAGCCGAAATTGACTACACTAGCCATCCCATGCTTTGACGAATATAGGGATGCCGTTCGCAAAATTAGCGGTGCGGTACATGAGATTAAGCTGTTGGCAGAGAGTCAGTTTGAGCTGGAAGCTGAGTTAGAGCAATTCTCTGGGGTTGCGGAAGAAGGCTCGTTAATCATGCTTGGCTCGCCGAATAATCCGACCGGGCAGCTTGTAGACCCTGAGGTTATAAGGTTTCTACTTCAAAGCGGAGCCTATATTGTTATTGATGAAGCATTTATGGATTTCGTTCCTAACGAATCTCGATATAGCTTAATAAAGGAAGCATCATGTAATGATAGATTGTTTGTCATACGTTCAATGACGAAATTTTACTCTATACCAGGCATCCGACTTGGTTATATTGTGGGTACACCTAAAGGTCTTAGCGGGCTAAAGAGGCTTCAGGTTCCGTGGAGTGTAAATTCACTGGCCCAACAGATCGGTGAGACGGTATTGGATGAAGAATTATTTGCTGAACGTACATTACAGTGGTTAGAAGTGGAAAAACCTTGGCTGACTGCACAGCTTCAGGAGATCGGATTCGAGGTAAATCCGAGTGCAGTCAATTATTTGCTGCTTCGTATTCCGCAGTCACTGGGACTAAGCGCAAGTATGCTGCAGCTCGAGATGGGTAAACAAGGCGTGCTAATCCGGGATGCATCGCGGTTTCCAGGACTTGATCATACCTATGTCCGTGTCGCAATAAAGCTAAGGGAGCAAAATGAACTCTTACTGAACGCTTTAAGACAAGTATTAGAACAAACTGGAAAGCGTAAGGGATGATAAATATGAGCCGAAAAACGTCAAAATCATCTGTACAAATCGGTCGTACTATTATGGTGCAAGGTACAGCATCAGATGTTGGCAAAAGCCTCATCACAGCGGCATTGTGTAGAGTTTTCACGCAAGATGGGTGGAAAACTGCGCCATTCAAGTCGCAAAATATGTCACTCAATTCCTATGTGACTTGGGATGGCAAGGAAATCGGACGCGCACAAGGGATGCAGGCTGATGCATGCGGGATACTGGCGAATACCGATATGAACCCGATCCTGCTTAAACCGACTGGCGAAATGTCATCGCAGGTTGTTGTGCATGGGAAGCCGCTACGCGATTTTGATGCGCGTGATTATCGGGAGAACTATTTGCCTATTGCTGGCGAAATTGTCCAAGAATCGTTGAAGCGACTGCGTGACACCTATGATATTGTCGTTCTAGAAGGGGCGGGGAGTCCCGCGGAAATAAATTTGAAGGACCGTGACATTGTCAATATGCGTATGGCTTCATGGGCAGATGCACCTGTCATTTTGGTCGCAGACATTGACCGCGGAGGTGTATTCGCCTCAATCGTAGGTACTCTGGAGCTGCTTAGTCCTGATGAAAGAGATCGCGTTTGCGGCTTTATTATAAATAAATTTCGCGGTGATGTAACACTGCTTCAATCGGGACTTGATTGGCTAGAGGAGAGGACCGGTAAGCCAGTGCTTGGCGTTTTACCGTATATGCCGAATTTAGAGCTGGAGGATGAGGATTCCTTATCGCTTAGCAAGCAACTATCTTCAAATATGGAGATCGATTACACAGATCAACAAAATCATTTAGATATAGCTGTTATCAGATTGCCGCGTATTTCTAATTTTACAGATATGGACCCGCTTCACTTTGAAGCAGATGTAAAGCTTCGTTATATCGAGAGGCCTGAGCAATGGGGAAATCCTGATGCGGTCATTATTCCAGGAAGTAAAAATACGATGGAAGATTTACTTTGGCTTAAGCAAAATGGTTTCGCGGAATTGTTGCAACAGCATGTTCAAAAGGGTGGTTGGACGGTTGGCATATGTGGCGGCTATGAAATGCTTGGAAAAAGGTTGCTAGACCCACTCAGAGTAGAATCGGATATAGATCAAATAGATGGACTGGGTTATTTTGAGTTTGATGTATCATTCGCGGAAGTGAAGAAGACCGTGCGTATTGAGGGCCATGGCAAGCTAACTGATTCGATGGACTCCTTACCAATTGAAGGGTACGAAATTCATATGGGATCTGTTAAATGGCAACAGGTAGAGAGCTTAATTCGACGTCCCTTTCATATTCGTGAACAGCTTTTAACGAAGGAAATCGATACTACGCACCTCTATGAATCTGAGGGAGCTTGCACGCAGAATGGCAGGCTGTGGGGAACGTTCATTCATGGAATCTGGCATAATGATGACTTTCGCAGAACGTGGTTGAACCTAATTCGTGAATCAAAAGGACTGCTTGCTCTACCTTCGAATCTTCGATTTATGGAAAGGCGCGAGGGCGCGTTTAACCGATTGGCAGAGCATGCTCGCAGCCATCTAAATATGCCGCTTATCTATAAGCTGCTTGGTGCAGAGAAGGAGGATGAATAAGTGCAGAGAAGGAGGATGAATAATGAGTCAACCTTTTCGAAGTGGTGTGGACTATGAATCTACGATTTGTAATGGAGTACGTATTTATTTGCTTGAAGATAGAATTGATATGGTTTGTTCGGAAAAGCTACATACGCTGAGCAGTGCGGTTCACCCTGGAGGATTCTCATATGCGGATCGTATCATGAATTGGAAGGTACCACTCACCTATCAATGTGAGGATCCGGTAAGCGATATTGTGCGTCAATGTTCGGTATGGGGCTGTGATCCACAGCATACAATCGGTCTCATAACGGCGGCAAAGCTGACGCATGCTTCAGTAATTGAACTAGAAGGTGACCGATTTAAGCTGCTTTGCTGCACAACGGTTGGAACAGGTAACGCTGCAAGGGCTGGGCTGCCTCGTAATACATTCTCTGCCTATACACCGGGCACGATTAATACGATTCTTCTTATCGATGGACAGATGACGGAATCGGCGATGGTCAATGCTGTAATCACTGCAACCGAAGCCAAGACAGCGGCATTACAGCAATTAGGTATTGTTGAGCGCGCGAGTGGGCTGTCGGCTACGGGAACGACGACGGACGCTATCGTTATTGGGGTTAGTCAACACGAGCATTGGAAAGTGCTGCATGCGTACGCTGGTGCTGCCACAACAATAGGTTGTACTATTGGTGAAGCGGTTTACGAAACGGTTCTTGAAGCGGCTCGAACCCAAGCAGAAGAGTAATGTATGTATATTTAATGATTAGAATAGACAAGCTTAATTCTTGGATGATAATATATATGCGAGGTGATCGTAATGGCAGTTAAAGCGGATAAAATATTCGTCAATCTACCAGTTAAAGACTTACAAAAATCAATCGATTTTTTCTCAGCAATTGGTTTTGAGTTTAATCCTCAATATACCGATGAGAATGCAACATGTATGGTCATAAGTGATCACATATTTGTTATGCTGCTAGTTGAGGAGTTTTTCCAAACATTCACCAACAAAGAAATCTCAGATGCATCAAAAAATGCTGAAGTGATTATTGCATTATCAGCTAATAGCAAGGAAGAAGTTAATGAGCTTGTTAATAAAGCTCTAGCAGCGGGCGGGAATCCATATAATGAACCAGTTGATCATGGTTTTATGTATACTTGGAGCTTTCAGGATATAGACAATCATCTTTGGGAGATCATGTTTATGGATGAAAGTGCGGGCAGCGGAGAGTAGCATATAGTTGAGGTGGCGGTCCGATCTAATTCGGATACCGTCACTTTTTTATTTAGGATGCTTAGGAGCATACATTATTTGCAGCCGAGGTCAAATTTACTAATGCGGTTACCAGAAGCAGTAGCTTTGATTGTGGATCTGCTACTTCCTATGCTGAAACTTATTTATGGAGAAGATAAAAGCTTTCTCCACCATGTACAAGGACAGTACTTACGCTTATGCAGGCCAAATATGCTATAATACGTGGCGGAGTCGCCTTTTCTTAAAATATAGGAGTATAAGTTTCACGCTTATACCCCTACCTATATTTCATCGCGAGACGAGCTTGTGCCGCCGGAGGACGGCGACAGCCGTTTACACTTAGCATTGATGTTTCATTTTGAATCATCTTGTTTGGATTTACTAAAGTTAAAGGTTTCGATTAAGTCCTGTGTCGTTCGAACGACATATTCTACCTCTTTTAGCAGACTCCGGTTAAGGTAAGAGACTTGCTTAAGTAGTTTGATTGAATGGACTAAAGTAATGTACAGGGAAAAGAGCCTTTCGACGGATGCGAAATTGCAGCCTCTGGAAGGCTCTTTGTCATGAGTAATTGGAATATGCGCAGTATACGATTAAGAAGGCTTATGATAGTTGATTCATTATTAGGGTCCCTATTTATACTATCCTTTTCTTATTGCGCACAAGCTAAGCTCCTTGGTATATAACAGGAAAGCTGCTTCCAACAATGATTTCACCTGATTGCACTTCAATATGCGGTTCCATAGGATGAGCGCCATTTGGACTATAATAGATATGTTCCGGCATATAGTGAACAGCTATTGCGCGCCGTTTTGTATCTGTCTGATTATTTGATCCTCCATGCCAGGTCAGACAATGATGATAACCTACCTGTCCCTTTTTGATTTCGAAAGGCTCCGCTACGATCTCCGCTCCTATAGGAAGCAATTCAGGTTGAGAATGATAGGGTCTGAATTCGGAAGTACTTTTGATGTACTTACTTTGATCTCCCCATTTGTGACTGCCAGGCACCATCCACATGGCTCCATTCTCAATAGTAGCATCGTCAAGAGCTATCCAAGCGCTGACGAGATCAGCCGGCTGAATAATAGGCCATGCAGGATGATCCTGGTGC
>NZ_JBFUHJ010000183.1:0-15685 GCF_056402455.1 Paenibacillus sp. P4_A7
CCTAACGTACCGAGCGGCGCCTTCGTTACACCACAAGGAGGCAACATTGTCACTATGCCTGCTGTTGAAGAATCCTATGTTGAAAACATTTTACGTCTTAACCGTGGCAAAATGGCAACCTTCTATATGACTTATGAGAATAACCGCGAATGGAACGCTAAAATCTTTAAAGGAATCATTGAAGCGGCTGGACGTGACCATATTGTTATTAGCGATCCTACCACTGGTATGCGCTACTTACTATTAACTCTAAATTTAGATTACGTAACGTTTGATGAGCCAATTGCTTACGAGTACCCTTTCCACGGCACTGTTGTAAGCTCTAGCACGCCGCTCGGCACTGCAACAATTGGAACAGCTAATTCAAGTCGTTAATATTTCCTAGTTCAATTGTGTGCAGGCTTAAATGACCAAACATGCAATTTATTTTTACCACCATCTATCCATTCCGATATGCGATACCAAGGAGAACGCTCATCGCAGCGTTCTTTTTTGATTTGATCGGCTTCTTCGATTGTATCCGCCTGCCATACTTCAACAAATAAGTTGGACTGATCAGTCCCTTCATATAAACGAATGTTCGTGGTCGATTCGAGCAGATCCTTCGTAAAAGTAAGGAAGCTTTCCCGATGTTCAGACATAATTTTATATTCTGCAAAACAAATGTACATTTACCCTAGTCTCCTTTAAATTAGAATGATAAAATCCACTGAATTCGAAGATACTATTCCTAATCATTTCAATTAGGAGGACTCTACATGGATTCAGGCACGCATCTTGTCATGGGTATAGGACTTGCTGGTCTCGCAACAGTAGATCCCATTATCGGATCAAATCATACACTACTTACAGCTGTACTCATTGGCACTATCGCTGGCTCCATGGCACCTGATTTAGACACACTGCTTAAGTTTAAAGGAAATGYCACCTATATCCGCAACCATCGTGGAATATCACATTCCTTGCCCGCTATAGCTATATGGACCATTCTTATAACTGGCATCCTACAGCTTCTATATAAAGGCGGACTGCCTTGGCTTCATATCGGAAGCTGGGTACTTCTTGCGGTTAGTCTTCACGTATTTACCGACTTATTTAATGCTTACGGCACTCAGGCGATGAGGCCATTTACAGAAAAATGGATATCTTGGAACATTATCCATATATTCGATCCCATCATTTTCACTGTGCATGTATTAGCCATTTTACTTTGGGCAGGCGGATTCGTAAATCCATCTGTATTATTTCCGATCATTTATTTATTCCTTGCCATTTATTACGTATGGAGAACCTTGGCAGCAAAACATACCGTGCGAAAGCTCATTGCAATAGATCAGGAACACCAGACTGGCGATGTATATTTTGCAATACCAACCATATCATTATCAGTTTGGAATGTTGTAAAGCAAGTCAAAGATGGCAGTTATATGATTGGTAATTTGCGCAATGGAACTCTAGGATGGATCGATCATGTAAAATGCTCATCTCATTCCGCTGTCGCTCAATCCAAAAATGATCCCGCAATTCGCGCGTTCTTATACTTCACAAGCTTCGCCTGTGCCGATGTACTTGAGCATCAATGGGGCTATGAAGTTAGATGGTCAGATGTCCGATATCGCCATCGCAAGCAATATCCTTTTGTTGGGGTGTTGCTTATGAATAAGCAATTTGAAACAATCGGTTCTTATGTCGGTTGGCTCAGTGATGAACGTTTAATGAAGAGATTGCGCATGGATACTTATTAACGAATATTTAATAACAATAACGCTGGAAAGCTGTTTCCCTCAAAATGGGGAGATGACTTTCCTTTTTTTTTTACTCTGAAACGTGTAATATAAAAAGAAGCCCAAGGCACGCCTTGGGCTTCGATTTATCATTGTGTATGAAAAGCGATTAACGGGCTCCGCCAGACAATTGTTGTTCAGCAATTTGTACTAGCTTTTTCGTGATATAGCCTCCAAGAGAGCCTGCATCGCGAGTTGAAACATTACCGTAATAGCCATCTTGAGGAATTTGAACACCTAGCTCTTGAGCTGCCTCAAGTTTCATTTGTTGAAGAGCTTGACTTGCTTGTGGAACGATAAGTTGATTTCTGCTTCCTGCCATTAGGTATTTCTCCTTTCGTCTCCTGCACTTTAATGTGTGTTGCAAGCTTGCAAACTTATTATGTGCACGCGTCAGGAATCTATGCTTCAATCTAAAAAAATATATTGACGATTTTTGAAGGAGAGACGACACCATGTCCAAACCGCTATCTTTACTGTTTGCCGTATTAGTAACTCTACTTATGAGCGCTACTGCTATATCGATTAGTCACAGTGGTTGGCTCGTATTACTTTTCTCTATTCTAACGCTATTAACTACTGGAGCTGGTTTTATTATACGGGCACGCATACGCCGAAAACAGCAGAGCTGACGTGAATAATCTCACATCAGCTCTGATCATTTCAGTCTGTTAACCGCGAGGCAGCAGGAATCCCATTCGTTCCTTCACATCAGCCAAGGTGCGCTCAGCTACGATCGATGCACGCTCCGCACCTTGCTTGAGAATGTTATGAATTTCTCCTGAACTGCGAATTTCACTATACCTAGCTTGTAAAGGCTCAATAACGGATACCACATGCTCAGCGAGATCCTTTTTAAATGGTCCATAACCCTGGCCCTCATATTGTGCCTCAATCTCACTGGTTGTCATATCAGCGCAAAGCGCATAAATACTCATTAAATTACTGATTTCTGGCTTATTCGCTGGATCATATTTCACTTCTCTTCCCGAATCTGTTGTTGCCCGACTTATTTTTTTACGAATCACTGCTGGAGGATCAAGAAGCTTAATAGCACTTCCTTCGTTCGGATTGCTTTTACTCATTTTTTTGCTTGCATCATCCAATGACATTATACGTGCGCCAACCTCAGGAATATAAGGTTCTGGGATTGTGAAGTAATTACCAAACCTTGAATTGAAACGATGAGCCAGATCGCGTGTAAGCTCCAAGTGCTGCTTCTGATCATCGCCAACAGGAACAAGATTAGCATTATATACTAAAATATCTGCTGCCATTAGTGACGGATAAACGAACAAGCCTGCCCCGATAGAATCCTTGCCAGCCGATTTGTCTTTAAATTGCGTCATTCGTTCGAGCTCACCCATATTAGTCAATGTCGTAAGCAACCAGCCAAGCTCCGCATGTGCGCGCACATGTGACTGTACAAATACATTAGCTTTGAGCGGATCAATACCCGCCGCAATATATAGTGCAGCCACCGTTTCTGTTTGCTCCCTTAAAGCAGCTGGATCTTGAGCAACCGTAATAGCATGTAGATCAACAACCATAAAGTAGCATTCTTCTGTTTCCTGTAGCTTTACAAAGTTTTGCATTGCCCCGATATAATTGCCAAGTGTAAGCTGTCCGCTAGGTTGAATGCCCGAAAGTACCTTCTTCATTGTCCTTTTACCCCTTTTATTTTTTATTTTATTACAAGCATAAACGGCTGTCGCCTTCCTTGGCGGCATAAACGTTCGTTTAGCGTAGATAGATAAGCACATTTATAAGTGGAAACTTATAAATTCTTATCTATTAAAAAACGCAAAAAACCCCCGCCGCAAGGGACGAGGGACCGTGGTGCCACCCTAATTCGCTAATGGTTCGCCGACTATTACTTTGCGGCGATTAATCCATAAGCCTTATTTGCTCTGTAACGGAGAGCATCCGTACAAACATTTTCAGCTGCTATTGCTGCCGAGTTCCGTTCATAGGCTCCGGGGCCCATTCAGCATCGTGGTTTGCACCGGTTTACATCAACCACCGGCTTTCTGTGAGCAATCCAGTCGAGCTTACTTGTTCCCATCATTGCATTTAAAATAATTATACTCTCAGAAGAAGTTATGTCAAGATTTTAGAAAGATCAGCAATTGGACTTTATGCAGCTGCTATATATCAGGCTTATTCCGCACTTCAGAAGCGTATGGGTAAAAAGACACCAGGCTGTGATTGCGAACATGCTGATCAATAAAAATCATAAGTAAAGGGGCTTCATAAGTAGATTTTCTACTTATAAAGCCCCTTAGTTCGTTTATTTATAATCCCGTAACCCTTGCTGTTTCGGATAATAGCGGGAATTCCAGTTTGCCATGTTGTAATTCGATTCGTATAAAACACTCGCCGACCAGGAGTTTGCGCTTGAACGAACGGCGAAATCATACATAATCTCACCGTGCGACCAATCGCGTCTGTACTTCAGAGCATCAATTGCCATTTGGCGAAAGGCTTGTACCTGTGTCGCTGTCAAACCTTGACCTTCACCTTCAAATTTCCCATTTTTACTCTCGATTGGGTGATGCCTTAGACCGAACTTGCCTACAGCATTATTACGAATGTGAATCAATACAGTACCTGCAGTAGCATTTGTTAACTCTACCTCCAACTGCTTAAACACAAAATCAACCTGACGAGCTAGAGATACCGAATCTACTTCCATACATTCATTCCTCCTTTATTCATATTTTCAATTCGTTACCATATAGGTCTTGAAGCATATTATATAGGTACTTTTTATCATTTACAATACATTTTCGATATTTTTTTATAAAAATTATCCATTATTCCGACTAAATTCGTCAAACAACGATAAACACATCATTTTATTGTGTATTTATTTCCACTAATTGTGACTTTAACCACGCCTAAACCGATATAATTGTAAGATCATGTATGTTTAAAAACCTAATTTTAAAATGTCATGGATAATGGTATCATTTTCTAGTTATAATTACACCGAAAACGTTATTGGTATTTTCCGAAAAACCGCTTGCGGTTACTAATTTTATGTCGTTATTTATAAATTCGACAAGGATAGACCAATTTCGCAGCAGGTGCTATAATATGGATAATCTAATAAAAGGAGCGCTTACATAATGATCCAATATTATTATTCGTTATCGGTGCGCAATAAGATTTTAATCACGACCTATTTCAATTTATTACTCTTTGCTATCGCATTGTTTCTTGTTTTACTTTTATCTGGTGGTTCAATAGTCGCAGGTATTATCGCCATCATTGTTCTTGCTATTGTTTCTTATCCAATTATTTCCGTTGTAGAAAAGGCCATTAATCAATCCTTCGATGAAATGTCGGGAGCAGCCTTCCGCATCTCCAAAGGAGATTTCACACAAAAAATTGATACAACATCCTCTTTAGCTCTAGGTGAGCTAGGACATGCTTTCAACAGCATGGTAGATAAGCTTCGTGAAATTTTAACAGAAACATCAAGTATTACTCGCCATGTAGCTGATACAAGCCGTAGTATTTTTGACAAAAACAATAATATCAAGACAGCAATGGAGCAGGTTGCCGCTTCTTCTAATGAACTGGCTACAGGTGCCAATGAAATTTCAGAAGATGTTACAGACATGAGCGAGTCCATTAATGAGATCGAAATGAAGGTAGCCGCTTACGCGAGTTCAACTAAGGAAATGAACGTACGTTCAGAGCAAGCGCTTCACCTTGTTGACAAAGGTCGTCAAGCGCTTGAAGTACAAGCAGAAGGAATGCGTCGCAACGTAGAGGCAACTACTAAAGTGTCTCAAACGATAGAAGAACTTGCACGCAAAGCACAGGGAATTTCCGCTGTAACAAAAACGATCTCTGACTTAGCTGAGCAAACAAATTTACTTTCACTTAACGCTTCCATTGAAGCAGCACGAGCGGGTGAACATGGCAGAGGCTTTGCGGTTGTTGCCCAAGAGGTTCGCAAGTTGGCTGAAGAATCTTCAGCATCAACGAAACAAATTTATCAGCTTGTCAAAAGCATTGATGATGGTATTCAACATACGATTACCAACATGAAGATTAATGAAGAAGTGGTTCATTTGCAATCGGATCGAATTCGCGAATCCGAGCAAGTATTCGTCGAAATCGTTCACAGTGTTCAGTTCATCACAGAACAAATCTACAAATTTTCAGAAGAAAGTGATGTAATGCTGGAAAGTGCTCGCAAAATTTCCGGAGCCATTCAGAACATTTCGGCTATCACACAGCAATCCGCTGCTGGAACAGAGCAAGTATCTGCATCTATGAACGAGCAGATTTCTTCTGTTCAAAGCGTTGTTGAAGAAACCGAGCGGATGCTCACCATGTCTACTCAGCTGCAACGTACTATTCAAGTATTCAAAATGAAATAAGTCATAAAAAAGCCTATTCGTTTATTCCGAATTTCGGAAACGAGTAGGCTTTTTCACTTATTCAAGAGGCTTTATTTTCGTTTCATTCATCGTCTGTCCTATTCCTCACATTATCACGATATCATCGTGACAATGAGTTCGCCAAGTTGTTCAATTTGTACCGCAACCACGTCACCTGGAGCTAGATATACACGTTGTTCTCTTGGATAGCCTATGACTACCCCTTCAGGTGTCCCGGTTAAAATAACATCACCAGGGACTAGTGTCATATGTTGAGAAATATAACTGATGATGGCGCTGCAAGAGAATATCATATCTGATGTATTAGAATTCTGACGTTGCTCTCCATTAACGTGACAGGTAATGGACAAATGATCGGGATTACTGATTTCGTCAGCAGTTACGATATACGGGCCAAGCGGAGCAAACCCATCACAGCTTTTGCCTAACAGCCATTGGGAGGTACGGCGCTGCAAATTACGTGCAGACAGATCGTTCGCACAGCTGTAGCCAAATACATACTCAAGTGCAGATGCTTCATCAACATTCTTGGCTTCTTTTCCAATGATAATTGCGAGTTCTGCTTCATAATCAACTTCTTTACTCGTATGCGGCAGCTGTATATAATCGCCATGCGCACTTAGCGCATTAGCAAATTTATTAAATATAATAGGCGAAGTCGGTACTTCTGCTTTCGTCTCTTCTGCATGCTTCCGATAATTGAGACCGATGCAAATGATTTTTTGAGGATTACTTACAGCAGGGGCAAAAGAAAGAGAAGATTCATCCAGCATATAGGCTTGCCCAGGATCATTACTTGCTGCGACAATTAATGCTTCGAGTTCGACTATCCTGGCTCCACCGCCCCTAATAACCTCATCGATCGATTCTGGTGCGCGTACATTGAATCGTTCAGCTGCCACAGCAACATCTATAATACCAGCCTCTACTTTAATACCTAAACATTCCTTATTATTTTGTTTAAACTGGAGTAACTTCATCTTCTGCTATTCCCATCAAGAAGAAATGTAATGATCTTATCACTCAAACCAGGTAGACCTTCATGTCCAAAATCAGGGTATATTTCAACTCTTTTGGTAGATGTAATTTTATTGTAAGCAGCGAACTGTGTTGACGGTGGACAAACCGAATCCATTAGACCTGTACCCATCAGCACTTCTCCTTTAATCCGGCTTGCTAAATGTTGAATATCGATATAACCTAGCGTTGTAAAAATCTCTGCTTCACGCTTATGTTGAGGATCATGATTGCGGAAATAAGTGCGAATCTCTTGATAGGCGTCCTTCGCTAAATCCATATCCCATACTCGCTTATAATCACTTAGAAATGGGTATACAGGTGCTAGCTTTTTCACACGCGGCTCTAATGCTGCACAAGCTATAGTAAGTGCACCACCCTGAGACCAACCCGTTGCATACACCTGATCAGCATCGACTTCAGGCAGATTCATCGTAATACCTGCAAGTTGTGCACAATCGAGGAAAATATGTCGGAAAAGCAAATTGTCAGGAGCGTCGTCAAGTCCACGAATAATATGTCCTTGGTATGTAGTCCCTAATACATGACCACTATCTTGAGATGATCCACCTTGCCCGCGGCAATCCATAGCAAGCACCGAGAATCCCAGCGAAGCGTAGGATAACTTATCCGTCCAATCTCCAGCAGAGCCTGTGTAGCCATGAAACATGACAACGGCCGGATGAGCATCTTTTATTCCTTTTGGACGAATATATTTCACATGAATACGAGCACCGCGAACACCTGTAAAATAGAGGTCAAAGCAATCAGCAAGCGGTGTTTGAAAGCTGCTTGGAATGAGTTCAATTTTTGGATCAACCGCTTTCATTTCATCTAATGCGTGTTCCCAATAAGCATCAAAATCAGCAGGGCGCGGGTTAACTCCTTCATAATTATTTAACTGCTCGATTGGCATGTCTAGTGCTGGCATCTAAATATCCCCTTTACATAATAAATGTTAATTGTATCAATTTTACGTTACCTCTATTTTCTTGTAAAGTGCATGAAAGGAATTAACTTGGGTAAAATAGCGGCGTAGTGCTATTACAATTACGCGTTAGGAATGAGAAAACATGTGGTCAAAGATTCGTAAAGTAATGTCATCAATAGCTGTGATCGTTTTGTTGATTGGATTACCGATAATGAATCATACCCATACCGCAATGTCCAATGTTTTCAGAGACGATTTAAAGCAAACGCTATCCCATCCGACTAAAGCAAGCAAGAAAAAAAGGGCCGCTGATATGTCCTGGGTTACACTTCATAAACAGTTCCCCAGCGCATATATTTTGAATGGACCACGTAATAAAAGACGAGTAGCCCTGACATTCGACGATGCTCCAGACCCAAGAGTGACACCTGCAATTCTTGATATTTTGGCTAAATATGACGTGTGTGCCACATTTTTTGTTGTTGGCAACCGCGCAGCCAAAAATCCTTCACTCGTGAAACGAATACATAATGAAGGACATATCATTGGTAACCACTCTTACGATCATGCTGTAATGTCAAAGCTATCTCTCGTTAACTATCGTAAGCAAATTTGGCAAACAGACACGATTATAAAAAATTTGATCGGATATTCGCCGCATTTTATAAGACCCCCATACGGAGAAATGCTTCCTCAGCAGGTGAAATGGAGTAAGCAAGCCGGTTTTACAATCGTTAATTGGGATGTTGATTCTAATGATTGGAGAAATAACCCAGACAGCGAAATCGTTCTTAAGAATATTAGAAAAACATTGCAGCCTGGATCTATCATTTTGCAGCATGCTGGGGGGGGAAGCAAACAAAACTTATCTGGCACCATAGAGGCTCTACCCCAGCTTATTAAGCTGCTGCGCAACAGAGGGTATGAGCTTGTAACACTTCCCGAGCTCGTGAGTCAATCTGCACAGCGATAACATGTGCAATAAGTCAAAAAAACGGCAGCTCTCCATAATGGAAAAGCTGCCGTTTTTTCTTTTATTTTATGATATAAACCTTTATATCTTGAATTCCAAATTTCATCGCTTGGCTCGTTGTACCTGGAACAAATAGATCAACTCGATTTCCCTTAATGGAGCCGCCAATATCAGTTGCAGTAGCAATCATACCGCCTGTTGGTAAACCATTATAGTCATACCCAGTAACATATAACTTTGTTCCAAGCGGAATCATTTTAGGATCAACAGCAATAGTACCGACCTTCAGCTTATTGCCGAAGTAATCCACCGCTCCCCATTTTCCATTCTCAGATGCAGCTGCCGTATATGCTGTAGCTTGTACATTAAGAGCTTTAGAGTAGGAATAAGTTTTTCCATCCGTTCCCTTAATAGTCATTCCTGCTCCTGATTGATTCAGAATCGTTGCATTCGGTTTAGATGAAGCCGATACATCCTTTGTCGGAATCGTTAGCTTTAATCCTTTATAGATATTTAACGGATCGATTTTCGAATTCGCATCAAGCAATGAATCTACAGATACGTTATATTGCTTTGAAACCTTCCAAAATGTATCCGTGTCGTTTGTTACATGTGTTTTAGCAGCAGCGCTTGCCGTTCCTGCCGTCATCATCAAAGACAACCCTATTACAGCCGCCGTAAATGTAGTCTTCTTCATTTAAAATTCCTCCTCAAATTTATGTACTTGAACCATTTTTTTCGTTTTAATAAAAAAAGCGTTAAGGGCCAACAATGCGCCCTTAACGCTTGCATGTTTACATCCATATCTCTTGCTTTCTCGGTTGCTACCTTAGTTAGAAGCGTATCGTTCTTCAACGCTGACAATCCGGCTTTAGCACGTTCTTGATTCACTAGATCAATGACTTGGGATTGGAATGCGCTTAGACCCGCATTCGATTCGCTGCCTGTACCCGCATTGCCATTATTTGAACCATTGTTCGGTGGCGTCGGGGCAGGATCTGGTTTTGTTTCTGGTTTTGTTCCTGTATCTGGCTTTGTTCCTGTGTCAGGCTTTGTTCCTGTATCTGGCTTTGTTCCTGTGTCAGGCTTTATTCCTGTATCTGGCTTTGTTCCTGTGTCAGGCTTTGTTCCTGTGTCAGGCTTTGTTCCTGTGTCAGGCTTATTAATCGTTCCGCCAAAAATTGGCCACTTAATCGTTATGCCATTAAGCGTCAGCTTACTTAGATCTATACCACATTTTTGAGAGATTTGTTTTATCGCATCTTCATTAAAAGAAAACAGCTGAATTGTGGAGTTCGTTTTCACAGCAGCTTCTGCACTTGCCGTTGGAGCTGTAAAACCACTTACACCGATCAACGTTGCTGCGATTATACTAGCRACACCTACACGTATTGGTTGCATTTTCATGAAATCATCCTCCTAGATAGTGTTTGTCTTTCTATACAAAACGTTAAGCACGTACGCTTTAGTTAAGCATTGCGCTTGTCTTGTATGCGCCTCGTTCTTCCTGACGCCACTTATCTTATCATGGGATTTCGGGCGTTTCATGACACAATAACTGGTAAATACGCAAAAATAGGTGTCAAACTAGCACTATGACTGCTTTATGAGAATGTGCTAATCATATATAAACGCCATTTATATGAGTTGACCACTTGATCTACGTAATTCATTTGCTAATCGATGTATTTCATCCTTCTCTGCTTTCGTTTTGGCAGCAAACCATGCTGGTGAAAGCAAATTAGCAATGATTTTATTCGCATCTGCAGCGCTCAATTCTGAGCTTCTCCACTCTCGCACTAACTTCACAAATGAAGCTTTATTTACTCCACTACCTGGACATGTTTTTTGAGGATTCATCTCACGATGAAACCTGATTTCGTTTTCCGATAGCTTCCACAAGGTCGTAACAGCAGTTGTAAGCTTGACCGCCGTGGCCAGCTGCGAACCCTCCAGCTTCTCTGCGCCGATATCGAAATTACCGATCATTTCAAACATATAAGGATGAACGCCGTCAACATCGGAATCATTAAAACCTACCGAGGATGCGGGAGGCTCAAGCAACGATCTACCTTCCCAAATATAACCGTCAGGATCGATAGTAGCATGCTGTGCAATGTCACCCCAATTATTTGTTACAGCATGAAATCTCCACATGCCCTGAATAATTTTCATCTTATCCGTCGCCTTATTGAAATCTGCAATGGTTGGCTTCCATGTCCCATGTACATGAACCTCTGAGAACTTAACTTTGGATATATACGTCTTCAAATACTCTACATATTCCGCATAAGTGAACCTACGGAAGTATTTACGCTCGACGACCATAAAGCTACACTTCCTTTCATAGAAAAAGTTCTTATATGTTATGCACAAATTAAATTATTCGAACCGGTTGCTTGTACCAAGTGCAAGCTGCAGTTTGAAATTTTTACTTTCTTATCACAAAAAAAACTCCCTCTGCGCTGTCCAAGCAGCAAAAAGGGAGCTATCATCATTTTCATATTCTTATTCGTAATTTCAATTGTTCCTAATTATTACTTGAGAGCTTTAATCCACCTGAGGACGTTTCTACATCTATCTTTATTTTACCGTCCCCAATTACACCACTGAATATTTCATCATTGTCATTCTCGACTTCATAGGACTTCCATTTGATGCTGCGACCTCCTGAATTGGTACGAAAGCTAACTGCGGCCGACTGTGGCTCTTTCTCTACGCTTATACTCACTTCTCCGCTTTTCGTTTCCAATTTCACATCGTGCAGCAATTCTTCTGCTTCGATACGAATATTGCCGCTACTTGATTCACCATTTACGATACCCGTTCCATCATCCAGATTAATATTGCCGCTGCTCGTTTTAGCAGTCATCTGCTCAGCCTTGTAATTCTCTGCTTTCACATTACCGCTCTTTGACTGCAGTGAAATCGTTTTGGCAGATACGTCATTCGCTTTTACATTACCGCTGCTGTTTCCGATTGTGATCGAACTCGCTTGCACTTGCTCAGTATCCACATTGCCACTACCGCTTTCTATTGTTACCGACTCCGCTTGCACCTCATCTGCATCTACATTGCCGCTGCTATTTTTTATCGTTACCAAATTAGCTTGCAAGCTCTCAACCTCTATATTCCCGCTCTTAGACTTAATGTCTACTGCATCCCAAAGACGAGCAGGAAGCTCAACAACCATGTCAACGTCTACAATATTTATGCCAAAGTTAAATCCTTCTGTAAAAGTTCCTTCGATATTAACGGTGTCCCCATCAACTTTAGTTTCCAGCTTAAAGCGCTCCAAATATTTTTTACTTGCTCTACCTTCAATACTTACTTTAATGTCATTGGTAGTTCCTCTAATAACATCAGTACTGACGCTCGAGCTATTAATATTTATCGACTTTATGGACGCGGCAGGTATAGTCTTCTCAATCAGTAGGGGCTCCGTCCCGAAAGTATTCATATTCTTCCAATCAAAAGATATCAACGCCCCTACAATGCCTACACCCAGCATAATTAAAGCTATAGCTACAAACTTCTTCACTTGGAATTCCCCCTAATGATCCGAGTATTAAACTGTAGATATTTTAAAGTGGCTGCAAAAAAGTGTTTCGTCAGCACTTTCAAAGCTAGTAAGAGCAATATCGCAATTGAAATGCATATGAGCCCAACGGATAATGCTTGTGCTATAGAAAGCGTACCTGACCACAAGCTTTCTACAATAGCTGCGACACCCGCCAACGCAATTGACGCCGCTGATACCCATAGGGCAAACAGAGTAGCTGCAATCCCAATATACGGTCCGATTACAAAAATAATATTGAATAGACCAAGTCCCACTGTTGCAAATACAGCCCGAGACAGCTTACCAAAACTCTTATTCGTTTCCGCCTCAACAACTCTGTAGCTTAGAAGCAGCTCATTTGCAATTTGTTTAGGATCACCGAGCTCACGTGCAGCATCGGCTTCGCTTTGTCCGTTCTCAACGGCCTGTTGAAAATGTAAATAATAATCATATAACCACTCTTTGCGCTTCGCTTCCGGTATAACCTTCAATAAACTTTCAAGCTCTAGCATGTAACTATCTTTTATAGTCATGGTTTAATTCCTTCCTCTATAATTTCGTTGACCGCCTTCGTAAAATCATCCCATTCTGCAATTAAATGACGCATATGATCCCAGCCCTCTGGTGATAAATGATAATATTTGCGAGGTGGACCTTCAGACGATTCCTTTAAATAAGTTGTAAAATATCCCTCTTGCGTCAATCGATTCAGCAGCGGATAAACACTGCCAACCGCCACCTCGAATTTCTCTGATATTTTGACAGCTAACTCGTAACCGTATCGATCCCCTCGTGTTGCTAAAACGAGGACGCAGATTTCAAGTACTCCTTTTTTAAATTGAATGTTCATTTTTAAACTCCTCTCAAAGTTTTGCGGATGCAAAACTTACTTCGAAAGCATAAGCTTAGTTTTGCGAATGCAAAACTTACTTCGTAAGCATAAGCCTTGTTTTGCGAATGCAAAACTTACTTCGTAAACCAACTATACTGTAATGTTTACTAGTGTGTAGTGTTTAATAGCCTGCCGAACCTTTGCTTACTAAACATAATTTACCACATAGTATTCTACATTGCAAGATAGTGTTCAAAAAAGAATACCTCTGTCGTTACGGCTTTCGCTCGTTCGTCAGAGGTATTCTATAAGAAATTAGTTTACGCTAATAAATTTACCAGTTGCTTGCGATTCGAATGCGCACAAAATAACTTTCAAGGAAGCACGGCCATCTTCACCGCTAACTGCTGGAGTTGTGTTCGTCAAAATACTTTCAAGGAAAGCATTTACAACACCACTTGTCTCCTGTTTGTCATTGGTCGAAATATTGCCAACCTTATGTTTCTCAACAGTACCGTTGCGCAGCTCTACAATAACTTGATCGTCAGGGTGCGTACCGATTTTCATTACGCCATTTTCACACCATAGGATGGTGCTGTTGTCTTCACCTTTGTAATAAGTCCAGCTAGCAACGAGTGTACCAATTGCACCGCTCTTCATACGAAGCAGGCAGGAAGCATTATCGTCAACATCTGTTGGCTTATCAAGCGTACCTACAAAACCTGCAACTTCAGATACTTCATCATCTAGCATCCAGCGAATAAGGTCGGATTTATGAACGCCAAGGTCGCCCATTGCGCCCATAATAGCTTCTTTCTTACGGAAGAACCAGCTGCTTGCTCCATCGATACTCCAGCCGTCTGGACCTGGATGCCCGAAGGAAGTACGGAACGTAAGTACTTTACCTAGCACTCCGCTATTCAAAATTTGCTTTGCTTTCACATGCGGCGGCATGAATCGTTGGTTATGGCCAACCATCAAATGTACACCGTTTTTCTTAGCAGCATCAATCATCGCTTCAGCTTCAGCATCTGTTACCGCCATTGGCTTCTCTACAAGTACATGTACTCCAGCATTAGCTGCTGCAATGGACATAGGAGCATGCAGCGCATTTGGTGTACATACACTAACTGCGTCAGGCTTTACTTCTGCAAGCATTGTTTCAAAATCTGTAAATGCTTTGCCGCCATGTAGATCTGCGTATTTCTGCGCACGTTCGATAATTGGATCAACAAATGCTACAAACTCAACATTTTCATGAGCTGCATATTCTGGGATATGACGGTATTTAGAGATGGATCCACAACCAATGACTGCTATACGTACTTTTGACATTATAATTCCCTGCCTTTATCTGTTTTATATTGAAGGAGGTTTGTCCATCTTTCCCCAATTTATACCTTCAAAAAGTTTTCCTTCATCCATGCCATACTTTCAGCAACAGCCTCAAGCGGCGGATTCGTACAAGTATCCTGCTCAACAATCAACCACTCGACAGATGCATTAGCAGCAGCATCGATAATAGGCAGTAATGGAAGATCTCCACGACCAAGCTCTACCGTGTCAATTTGTTTGCCAGTTTCGCCTTTCAAGAAATCCTTCAAATGCAGAAGCGGCAAACGGCCTGCGTATTTCGCGATATAGGCAAGCGGATCTACGCCTGAATATTGCACCCAACCAATATCCATTTCTACCTGCAAATATTTAGGATCAATGCGCTCGTACATAGCATCGAATACGATTTGACCATCAATTTTCACTGCGAATTCAAAATCATGGTTATGGTATGCGAATTGAATTCCAGCTTCACTGAAGCGTTTACCATATTGCTCAAAATTTGTAATATGCTGACGGAACGCATCCGAATCGCGTGAATCTACTGGAAGCCATGGACAAATCGCGTATTTAGCACCGATCGTTTGAAGATAAGTGATTTCAGCATCCAAGTTCCCTTCTAATAGATGTATGCCAATATGACTGCCAATTGCTTTCAAATTAAGCTCCTGAAGCAAATCACGCATAGCTTCAGCCTTGATATCTCCATAACCTGCAAACTCAACACCCTCATAGCCCATTGCCGCTACTTTACGAAGCGTACCTTCGAAATCTACTGCCGTTTCATCACGAAGCGTGTATAACTGTAAACCAATGCCCATTCTTCCCATGTG